>NZ_JACANS010000014.1:0-122173 GCF_030329305.1 Acinetobacter sp. 251-1
GTAGCTCATGGGATCGGGATATAAATGCCGCACTGAATATTCTTGCGCTCGGACATGAGCGTCTCGCAGGAGGAATCCCCGTCCTTTAGGTCGGGGAGGATGTCAAGATTTTACAACGATATTTGTTTTGAGTTTCTTTACAATAACGACTTTATTTTAACTAGGTAAATGCAATGGCGCTGTGGCGATCCACCTTTATTGTCAGTTCTATGACCATGTTGTCTCGGGTCTTAGGACTCGTACGAGATATGGTGTTGTTAAATGTTTTTGGTGCAGGTAAGGATTTTGATACCTTTGTTGTTGCATTTCGCATCCCCAATTTTTTTCGGCGATTATTCGCTGAAGGAGCTTTTTCACAAGCCTTTATTCCTGTTTTAACTGAATATAAAACTACAAAACTACATGCCGAAGTACAGATTTTAATTAGCCGTGTTTTTGGTTGTTTATTAACGGTTATGTCATTATTGACGCTATTTTCTATGATTGCGGCACCTGTGATTTTGTATATTTATGCACCTGGTTTCCATGATGATCCTGCTAAATTTGACTTAGCTGTTGATATGTTTCGTTTAACGATTCCATATTTGATGTTTATGTCACTGACAGCATTTGCCAGCAGTATTTTAAATAGTTACGGTTCATTTGCATCACCTGCATTTTCACCTGTACTGTTAAATGTTGCAATGATCGCAGGGGCATGGTGGCTTGCTCCACATATGGCTGAACCCATCATGGCACTGGGTTGGGCTGTGGTTGCAGCAGGCATTTTACAACTTGCCATTCAAATTCCTGAATTGTGGCGTAAAAAATTATTGATTCCACCAAAAGTTGATTTTAAACATGAAGGTGTGGAACGCATTTTAAAATTAATGTTGCCTGCTTTGTTTGGTGTTTCGGTCACGCAAATTAATTTATTACTCAATACCATTTGGGCATCTTTTATGCAGGATGGTTCAGTGTCTTGGTTATACAGTGCCGAGCGCATGACAGAGCTACCATTAGGTTTAATTGGTGTCGCGATCGGTACTGTCATTTTACCGTCTTTGTCGATGAGTAAAGCTGAACAAGACCAAGAAAAATTTAGAAAAATGCTAGATTGGGCAGCCCGTGTCATTGTTTTAGTGGGTGTACCTGCAAGTATTGCACTGTTTATGCTGTCTACGCCGATTATTCAAGCGCTTTTCCAACATGGTGCTTTTGATGTACGTGATACACAAATGACGGCTATGGCGTTGCAATGTATGAGTGCAGGGGTATTGGCATTTATGTTGATTAAAGTCTTTGCACCTGGTTTTTATGCGATTCAAGATACAAAGACGCCTGTACGTGTTGGTTTAATGGCCGTTGCAGCGAATGCAATTTTAAACGTGATCTTTATTGGTATTTTTAAACTGATTGATTGGCATGCTGAGCATATGGCACTTGCCATTGCATCTTCAGGTTCTGCATTGGTGAATGCAGGTATGCTGTATTTCTATTTGCATAAACGCAATATTTTCCGTTTTGGTGCACATTGGAAAAAATTATTTGTACAATTTTTCATTGCTAATATCAGCATGATTGCTGTGCTGTGGTATGCATTAACTTGGTATGATGGTAGTGCTGCGCAGTGGATTCGTATATTTGAAGTAGTTGGATTGTGTGTCGTCGGTGTGTTGGCCTATGCGATTGGTTTAGTGGCAAGCGGATTTAGACCACGTCATTTAAAACATTGATTTAATTTGTTAAATTTAGAATTAAACCTATAACTTAATCCCTAAGTTATAGGTTTTTTTATGGTTAATTATTTTACTTTGAGTAATTCGATATCAAAAATCAATGTACTGTTAGGTGGAATCGTTCCTGGTACACCATCTTGACCGTATGCAAGTTTTGCGGGGATATACAGCGTTGCTTTACTGCCAGTATTTAACAATTGTAGACCTTCAGTCCAACCCTCTATCACTTGATTTAATGGAAATTCAATTGCCTTACCACGCGCATAAGAGCTATCAAACACTGTTCCATCTAAAAGTTGACCTTTGTAATGTGTGGTTACTATAGACGCTGGCGTGGGTTTTTTACCTGTCCCTTGGTAAAGGATCTTATATTGTAAACCTGAAGCCGTGGTGATTACCCCTTGTGTTTTGGCATTTTCCTTTAAAAACAGAGATTCTTTCGCGCTATTATTTGTCGCTTCTTGCAGATGTTGGGTTGTTAATGTTTTTTGAAACTCATGATATGCTGTTTGTAATTCTTCTTCAGTATATGCGTTGGCTTTCTGTGCTTTTTGATCACGAACGCCTTGAATAAATGGTTCAATCGCCACTTCCTGAGGAGATTGAGAGGCCACTTCATAACCAAGTGCGTAGCTGATTTTATCAAGTGCAGATGCAGCAAAAACAGCTGATTGAGATAATATAAGTGTTGAAAAAATTATGGTTTTGTTAAGCATGTTTGACCTTTGAATAAAAAGAGAGCTAAAAAGCTCTCAAAATATAAATAAAAAATTAAGGTAAAATTTTTAATAATTCAACATCAAAAATCAGGGTACTGTTCGGGCCTATGCTATCGCCTGCCCCCATATCCCCATATGCTAATTTTGCAGGAATAAAGAAGCGATATTTCGAACCTTCTTGCATCAGTTGTAAACCTTCCGTCCAGCCCGAAATGACTTGGCTGACTTGAAAATCAACAGGTTGCCCACGTGCAATTGAGCTATCAAAAACCGTACCATCGAGTAAACGTCCTTCATAATTAACGGATACTTTGGATGTCACAGTCGGTTTTTTTCCTTGACCTGTTTGTACAATTTGATATTGCAAACCTGATTTTGTGGTCATAATGCCTGATTTTTTTGCATTTTCAGCTAAAAAAGCTTCACCAAGTTTGCCATTTTCTTGTGCTGTTTGTTGAAATGCTATGAGCTGTTTGGCTTCACTTTGTTGTTTATACTGTGCTAAAGCCTTCGCCATTTCTTCATCGGTTAAACTGGTTTTTTGTCCAAGCGCACCTTGCTGTAAGCCTTGTAAAAAAGCCTCTGGATGAATATCTTTTAAAATATCGGCATACGTTTTACCCATAGCATAACCATAGCTATAGCTAAATTGATCTTTTTGTGGGCTTTTATTATTAACAGTTGCAGCGTGACTATGACTTACTGCCATTAAAATGCTTAACCCTAAAATTATTTTCTTCATCATATACATCCAAAAAGGAGAGCAGATGCTCTCCTTATTTTTATTTTACTTTAATTAATTCAACATCAAAAATTAAGGTACTGTTTGGAGGAATAGCACCAGGGAAACCTTGTTCACCATAAGCCAATTTAGATGGAATATATAAGGTCGCTTTTCCACCTTCTTTCATTAATTGTAAACCTTCAGCCCAACCTGGAATCACTTGATTTAGTGGGAATTCAGTAGGTTTATTACGATCATATGAACTGTCAAAGACTTTACCATCAAGAAGTTGACCCTTGTAGTGGACAGTAACAACAGAATTGGCAGAGGGTGCTTTACCATCACCTTGTTTAGTGATTTTGTATTGTAGACCAGAAGCAGTGGTTTTAATCCCTTCTTTTTTCGCATTTTCCGCTAAGAAATTATCACTTTTAGATACTGCTTCTTTTGAGTCAGCGATTTGTTTCGTCTGCATTTCTTTTTGGAATTCAATATACGCAGCTTGTAATTCTTCATCAGTGAAGATGCGTTCTTTTTTCGCATGTGCATCACGGATCCCTGTAATAAATGTATCTACATCAACTTCAGGTGGCGTTTGGCTGGCAACTTCATAGCCTAAAGCATAGCTGATTTTTTCGACAGGTTTTGCTGATTTGGAGATAGAACTTGCATTTACATCCACAGGATGTTGTGTTGCATAGTAAACAGGAACAAGTGCAGCACCGCCTAATAATACAGCAACAGCGATGGGTAAGGCTTTACTCATGGTCTTTCCTAAAATTTTTATCGTGCAAAAAGCTAAATATTTTAAATGATAGCTTGAACTCTCAAAGCATATAACGTCTTACTCTGAAACGATATACTTATTCAATGAAATCAACGAAAAATATACAGGGATTTCCCAAAAAAAATCCAGATCATAGATCTGGATTTTTCGACATTCAATTAACTTAATCATCTTTATGTGAGGTATAGCTATAAGCATAGTTATAGCCGTAGCTGCTACTACCTGATGCACGGTTAATATCATTTAAGATAATACCGTTGACTTTACTACCCGCTTGTTCAAAACGTGTAAGCGTTATTTCAAGCTCTTTCATTTGAGTTTTAGCATAACGAGCGACAACTAAGTTCACACCTGCATATTGTGAAATGATAATACCATCAGTCACCGCCAATACAGGTGGTGTATCCAAAATGATATGATCATATTGTTGAGACAGTTGTTCAAGTAATGTTTTAAATTGACTTGAAGCTAACATTTCAGATGGATTGCTCTGGTTTTTACCACGCGCAATAAAATCTAAATTTGGCACTTGGGTTTTAAAAATGGTTTGTTCTAGTGAACTTTGATTGTTTAAAAGTTCAGTCAAACCAGGGGAAGTCTCACGAGAAAAATATTTGTGTAAATACCCACGACGAATATCGGCATCAATTAACAAGACGCGTTTATTACTCTGTGCAAAAATAGTCGCCAAGTTTGTCGAAATAAATGATTTACCGACTTCAGGTGCAGGACCGGATACCGCAATGATATTATTTTTGGCATTTGCTAGAGAAAAGTGAATCGTGGTACGAATACTACGTAAACTTTCAATGGCAATATCATCACTGTTTTTCACTGCAAGAATAGGAATCGATTTTTTCTTCTTGAGAATTTGAATACGACTTTCTTGTACAGGAGAACGTGGAACCGTCGCATAAACAGGAAGATCTAACTCATTTTCAATTTGCGCTGAGTCTTTAATGCCTGTATGCATGAGATTACGTAATAACGCAATTAATACGCCAACAAAACCACCCACAAAAATAGAGAGAATGAGAATAATGAGTTTACGTGGCTTAATAGGTTCAATCGGTTCAGCAGCTGTATCAATGATACGAACATTACCAATTTCACCTGCTTCAGCAATCTTTAATTGTTGGTAGTTATTAAGTAAAGAAGTATATAGTTCGCTGTTGACTTTCACATCACGATACAATTGCAAATACAGACGTTGTGTTTCAGGTAAACGTTTTAACGCTTGATTGAGTTCGCCAGCTTTTTTATCAATAGTTGCCAATTGAGCATTGATTTCAGCCATTAACGGATGACTAGCGGTATATTTTGCAGAAAGTTCAGCTTGTTTCTGCTTTAATTCAATACGTGTTTTTTCGAGTTCAATATTTTGTTTGAGCATTAACTCAGATTCTTGCGTAACATCAATTGTATTGTATTGTTCACGGAATTTATTGAACTTAATTTCAGACTCTTCAAGCTGTTGTTTGAGCTCAGGTAGTTGTTTATCTAAAAATTTTAAAGTTTGTTTCGACTCTAAAGTTTTACGCTCAATATTTTGTGCATGATATACATGTAAAATATTATTTAGAACTTCAGTAATATGTTGTTTGTCTTGACCTTGATAATTAAGCCCGATGACACCTGTAAGCTTACCTTTTTCTGCTACAGAATAATCAGCATTTAAAGATGTGACAGCAGCAGGTAAGGATTGTTTAACAATGGTGAAAGTTTGCTTAAAAGGTGCTTTGCTCTCAATCTCAATTGACCATGAACCATAACGATCAATATTTTGATTCAGTTGATTTAACTTCCCAGTAAAAATAACTTGTTCTTTCTCTATATCTATCAGTTTAAATTGATTCGGTGTCGTTAAATCTAAGCTGAGTGCTTTATTTTGATAAAAAGCAGGCACATTGAATTGTTTAATTAAAAAGCTGGATTGATTCTTTTGATAAAAAACACCATCTTTACGATAATCTAAAAGGATTTCATCTTTATTGAATAAACGGTGGAGTTTACCATCCTCATCATCTTGAATTTGGATATTGAGATTTAAATCCTGAATCACAGTTCCTAAAACCATACGAGATTTTAAGATTTCAATTTCAGCTTGAGCGGGAGATTTTTGCTCAACAACAGACGATAAATCACCTAAAAGTGCAGCGGCACCTGCCCCTTTACTTTCTTCAACTTGTACCAGTGCATCGGTAGAATAGGTGTTCGGCGTGACACGCAGGTATAATAAAGCACAAATTAGGCTCAGAATTACACAAAGGGCAATCACTTTCCACTGCGCAATTAAGGAAAAAAATAACTCTTTTAAGTCGATGGTATCATCATTCGTTTTTGAATTTTGGTTCATATGACTGCAACTAATTAAAATTTAAAGATGTGATTGCCAATCAGTGACATAACGTTGAATATTATCGCATGTCTCTATAAAAAATGCTTGATCATGTTTATAGGGGTCAGGCACATTGATATTTTGCCAATGTCCAAGCAAAAACACTTTGCCTTTTGCAAAAGGCCAAGTTTGCTCAATATGTTTTTGCTGCTTGTGACTCATGACCAAGATAAGATCCGACTTCTTAATCAGTTGAGCATTGATCTGTTTGGCAACATGCCCACGCATATCAATGTTTTTGTTGTCCATACATGCGATGGCCTTATCATCAGCGGTGTGTCCGACCATCGCTGAAAGGCCAGCAGATTCTATATGTAATTGAGGATGCGCATTTTTCAAAAAATACTCAGCCATTGGACTTCTACAAATATTACCCACACATACGACAAGAATATTTTGGATTTGCATTATTGCCCTAACCGATCAATATTATATAAAGCATTTGAGAATGGAATGATTTGATTAATAACACGTTGCCAACGGGTTAATCCAGTTGCATCGACATAAACAATATCATTTTTTTGCATGGCAAATTGGTTGGCTAATGCAAAATTACCAAAGCTACTTAAATCTAATTGATAGACAGTTGAGCCTTTAGTATTAAGGTCTGTACGCATCACATAAATACGTGCAGCACTAGCTGAGTTTGGATTAATCCCACCACTTTCACCCAATACATCACTTAAAGTCATCCCTTGATCACGTAAATTTACTGCTTGCGTACGGGTAGATTCACCTAATACATAAAGTTTCTGATCTTGTTTAGTATTTACAAATAAAGTGTCATTCGGTTGAATGAGTAGATTATGTAAAGATAAGCCTTGTTTCTCAAGTGCAATGGTATTTAGATTATAGGTTTGACCATGACGGATCAGTTGAATATTGGTATTGTCACCTGTTTGAGAATTAATCCCGCCTGCTTGACCTAATGCTGTATAAACACTGATGGGTTGATCGTTTAAAGTATATTGACCACTTTTCATCACTTGCCCGTTGACAAAATATCGTTTTCCTTCATAGGAAAGTACACGTACAACGACATCAGGCGTTTTTAAATATTTGGCAAATAAGCTACGCATTTCTTTATTAATCTGCGTTAGGGTTTTGCCTTCAGCACGATACGTACCAATCAGTGGCGCTTGAATATACCCATTTTGATCAATACGGTAACCGTTTGCGAGTACAGACGTATCGTTGGTCATTTGAGTCACAGGAGGGGTGATTTCGGGATATGCCCACAGTTGAATCGACAGAACATCACCAGGACTGAGACGATAGACTTTATTTTGATTTTGGAACAAAGTATATAAATTTTGGGATTGAATATCAGTTGTATTTAAAATACTCGGTAAAGTGCTTTGTGTTAGCTGAACAACATTAAGAGCTGCACCTTGATCCGTTTGATATTGTCCTTGTTCAGGCACATCATAAGTTTGCAGACCAGAAGTCATAGCACAACCAGTAAATAAAAACGAAACTGCTAAAAAAAGTGAGGTGTGAGCATACTTCACATTCAAAACCCTTAATTGTATTAAATTGTAACTTGGAGTGACCTTATGGGTCGAATTGTATTCTATTACAAGTTAAATTCCTACTAGACTTGTTTAGCATAAATATAATTAATACATAAAATGAATCGTTTTGGTTAAAAACATGTAATTTCAGTTAATATTTACAAGCTTTTCATTTAGAATGAAACTCTATTTTATCTAATAAACTGGACTCAAAACCAGTCTCAGGATTTTAAAAGCATGTTTCAGATTGAACAACTAAAGATAGCAATAATTGGATTAGGCTATGTCGGTTTACCATTAGCAGTAGAGTTCGGGAAAAAAACCTCTGTGATTGGTTTTGATATTTATCAAAAACGTATTGATGAGTTGAAAAGTGGTCAAGATCATACTTTAGAAGTCAGCCCAGAAGAGTTAAAAACAGCACAACATCTTTCTTATAGTGCTGATTTAGAAGACTTAAAAAGCGCAAATTTTTATATTGTCACCGTTCCAACACCAATTGACCATGTGAATCGTCCAGATTTAACACCATTGCAAAAAGCAAGTGAAACACTTGGTAAAGTGATTTCCAAGGGTGATATTGTTGTTTATGAATCAACTGTATATCCAGGCGCAACAGAAGAAGTTTGTGTTCCAGTTTTAGAAAAATTTTCAGGTTTAAAATTTAACGAAGATTTTTTTGTGGGCTATAGTCCAGAACGTATTAATCCAGGTGATAAAGTTAATACACTAACTAAAATTAAGAAAATTACCAGTGGTAGTACACCAGAAGTTGCAGATCTCGTAGATCGTGTTTATTTAAGTATTATTACTGCTGGAACACATAAAGCATCAAGTATTAAAGTAGCTGAAGCAGCTAAAGTGATTGAAAATACACAACGTGATTTAAATATTGCTTTGGTTAATGAATTGTCTGTTATTTTTGATCGTATCGGTATTGATACTGTCGATGTATTAGAAGCAGCAGGAAGTAAGTGGAATTTTCTACCTTTCCGTCCAGGTTTAGTGGGGGGTCACTGTATTGGTGTAGATCCGTACTATTTAACACATAAAGCAGAAGAAGTTGGATATCATCCACAAGTCATTCTTGCAGGTCGTCGTATTAACGACAATATGGCACGTTATGTTGCTCGTAATACCATCAAACATATGCTGCAAAATGGTATTGATGTGCCTCGTGCAAAAGTAGGTGTTTTGGGCATAACTTTTAAAGAAAATTGTCCAGATATTCGTAATAGTAAAGTGTCTGATTTAGTCAAAGAATTAGAACTTTGGGGAGCACAAGTTGTTGTTGCTGATCCATGGGCTGATGCTGAAGAAGTAAAACATGAATATGGTGTTGATCTTCAGGTTATTGATGAAGACAATCCTGTAGATAGCTTGATTGTAGCTGTTGGACATAATGAATTCCGCACATTGACAGCTGAGCAGTTACGTCGTTTAGTACGTACAGAAAAACCTGTTTTGTCTGATGTGAAAAGTTTGTTTGATCGTGATGAAATGGTCGCACAAGGTTTTACTGTTTTCCGCCTTTAATTTTAATGATCGAAAGAAAGAAGTATATAGAATGAAAAAGTTTGCTCTTATCGGTGCAGCAGGATATATCGCACCTCGCCATCTTAAAGCGATTAAAGAAACAGGTAATACTTTAGCTGTTGCAATGGATATTAACGATTCAGTTGGAATCATGGACAGCCATTTTCCTGAAGCAGAGTTCTTTACAGAGTTTGAAGAATTTGAAGCCTATGTGGAAGACCAAAAATTAAAAGGTGAAAAGCTCGATTACGTTGCAATTTGTTCACCAAACTACTTACATGCGCCTCACATGAAATATGCCTTGAAAAATGGTATAGATGTCATCTGTGAAAAACCATTGGTATTAAGTTCAGAAGATTTAAACTTATTATCTGAATACGAAAAACAATATGGTGCAAAAGTAAACTCAATTTTACAGTTACGCTTACATCCTTCGATTATTGCTTTACGTGATAAAGTACAGTCAGCGCCCGAAGGTAAAATTTTTGATGTTGACTTAACGTATTTAACTTCGCGTGGTAAATGGTACTTAAAATCATGGAAAGGCGTTGATAATAAATCAGGTGGTGTTGCAACCAATATCGGTGTGCATTTCTATGATATGTTGCACTTTATTTTTGGCAAAATTGTGAAGAATGAAGTCCATCACCGTGATGAAAAAACAGCTTCTGGTTATTTAGAATATGAACGTGCTCGTGTACGTTGGTTCTTGTCTATCGATGCAAATAACTTACCTGAAAATGCAGTTCAGGGTGAAAAATTAACTTATCGTAGCATTACCATTGAAAATGAAGAGCTTGAGTTCTCAGGTGGTTTCACCGATCTTCATACACAAAGCTATCAACGTATTTTAGAAGGCAAAGGCTACGGTGTTGAAGAAAACCGTGCTGCAATTGAAACAGTTGAAGTGATCCGTGTGGCACCATTAGTAGAAAATCCTACAAATCCACACCCATTATTAGCGAAAGTAAAAAAATAATCAGGGATTCTATTATGAGTTTTTATCAACATGAAAGTGCGATTGTTGATGAAGGCGCGCAAATTGGAAATGATTCTCGAGTTTGGCATTTTGTTCACGTATGTGGCGGTGCCAAAATTGGGCAAGGCGTGTCTTTAGGGCAAAACGTATTTGTAGGAAACAAAGTTATTATTGGTGATCATTGTAAAGTTCAAAACAATGTTTCAGTTTATGATAATGTGACTTTGGAAGAAGGAGTTTTTTGTGGACCAAGTATGGTATTCACAAATGTATATAACCCTCGTTCTCTTATTGAGCGCAAAGATCAATATCGCAATACTTTAGTGAAAAAAGGCGCGACTTTAGGTGCAAACTGTACCATCGTGTGCGGTGTGACTATCGGTGAATATTCTTTTGTAGGCGCTGGTGCTGTCATTAATAAAGATGTACCTGCATATGCATTAATGGTGGGTGTGCCTGCAAAACAAATTGGCTGGATGAGTGAATTTGGTGAGCAATTGGCATTGCCAATCACAGGTCAGGCAGAAGTAGTATGCTCACATACTGGTGCAATTTACCGTTTGGATGGTCAGGTTGTGACCAAGCAGCAGGCTTAAAATGATTGAATTTATTGATTTAAAAGCACAACAAACTCGTCTAAAAGATAAAATTGAAGCGGGTATTCAAAATGTATTAACACATGGTCAATATATTCTTGGACCTGAAGTAAAAGAGTTGGAAGAGAAGCTTGCAGCTTATGTCGGTGCAAAATATTGCATTACTTGTGCAAATGGTACCGATGCTTTACAGATCGTGCAAATGGCATTTGGTATTGGTCCTGGTGATGAAGTAATCACACCTGGGTTTACTTATATTGCGACAGCGGAAACAGTTGCAGTATTGGGTGCAACGCCTGTATATGTTGATGTTAATCCAAAAACATATAATTTAGATATTGAAAAGTTGGAAGCGGCGATTACTCCGCGTACTAAAGCCATTATTCCTGTAAGTTTATATGGGCAATGTGCTGATTTTGATGCTATTAATGCAATTGCTGAAAAGTATAATCTACCTGTGATCGAAGATGCTGCGCAAAGTTTTGGTGCAACATATAAAGGTCGTAAGAGTTGTAATTTAAGTACAGTAGCATGTACAAGCTTTTTCCCAAGTAAACCTTTGGGTTGCTATGGAGATGGTGGTGCTATTTTTACCAATGATGATGAGCTTGCAAAAGTTATTCGTCAAATTGCACGTCATGGTCAAGATCGTCGTTACCATCATATTCGTGTGGGTATGAACAGTCGTTTAGATACGTTACAAGCTGCAATTTTACTGCCAAAACTTGAAATTTTGGATGATGAAATGCAAGCACGTCAACGTGTTGCTGAAACATATACACGACTTTTCAATGAGGCGGGAATCTCAACCACTCCATATATTGAAGAACACAATCAAAGTGCATGGGCGCAATATACCATTCAAGTGGAAAATCGTGATGAAGTTCAGGAAAAGCTAAAAGCACAAGGTATTCCGACGGCTGTACATTATCCAATTCCATTGAATAAGCAGCCTGCAGTAGCAAATGATGCTGTTTTACCTGTAGGTGATGCAATTGCTGAGTGTGTAATGAGTTTGCCAATGCATCCTTATTTGACACTTGAAGCACAAGAAAAAATTGTTAATTGTTTAAGTAGTTAATTCATGAATATTCAGCTCCCTCATATTTTGATTATCCCATCATGGTATCCATATGATTCAAAAGATATAAGAGGGAGCTTTTTTCGTGAACAAGCAATAGCTTTACAAAAATATAGTTTGAAAGTTGGCGTAATTTCTCCTTTAAGTCGATCATTAAAGGACATTAATGGAGTATTTAAGAAAAAATATGGTTTAGATTTATGCTTAGATAATGGAGTAAAGACATATAGATATCATTCAGTTGTATTTACTCCTAAATTTTATTCTTTAATACGTAAACAATGGATATCGAAAGGTTTAAAATTATTCCACAGATATGTAAAAGATAATGGTAAACCAGATGTGATTCATGTGCATTCTATGACTAATGGTGCATATTTAGCATATGAAATTTTTAAACAATATCAAATACCTTATGTTATAACTGAACATAGCAGTCATTTTTTTTCAGATTCAGTAGATATTAATGAAATAAATAGTCTTAAGGAAATTGTAAAAGAATCAAGTTCATGTATTGCTGTTAGTCAAGCATTTGCTGATAAGTTAAATTATTTGTTTAATGAGAATAAATGGTTTTATTTACCAAATATTGTTAATGATAAGTTTTTAATGCACGAACTTTATGATTCTCAGCAGTGTGACTTTTCATTTATTAGTGTATGTATGTTAAATAAGAATAAAAATGTTGATTTAATTATTAATGCTTTTCATAAGGTTTTAAAGAGTAATATAAATGCTAAATTGAAAATAGTAGGCGATGGACCGCAAAGAGAGAAATTAGAGAGTTTAGTTGAAAATTTAAATATAAAAGAAAACGTAAGTTTCTTAGGGCTATTGAATAGAGAAGATGTAATAAAAGAAATTAATACGTCAAGCGCATTATTAGTCGCTAGTGACATTGAAACATTTAGTGTTGTACTTGTTGAAGCATTGGCTTTAGGAAAGCCTGTTATATCTACTAAATGTGGAGGACCTGAATCTATTATAAGTCCAGAAGTTGGTTATTTGGTGGAAAAAAATAATATAGATGAATATGTAGAAGCTATGCTAGCAGTTTATCATAATAAATTAAGTCTATTTACAGCATCTAATATTAGAAGATATTGTATAGATAATTTTAGTGAAGCCGCTGTAGTTAGTGAACTTATAAAAATTTATAGTATGGTAAAAAGATGAATCTAAAAAAGGTTATGGGCTATGCTTTAGGTCCATTTGGAGCTGCTGCTTTAGGATTTATAAGTTTACCTGTAATGGCATGGTTCTTTTCGACTGAAGATATAGGTCGGATTTCTATGTTACAGATTTTTTCGACATTTTCGATTTTATTTTTTTGTTTGGGTCTAGATCAAGCATATGTCCGAGAATTTCATGAAAGTGATGACAAGGAATCTCTTTTTAAAAGTTGCTTTTTGCCAGGATTTACTTTTTGCTTAATATTTTTTTTAATTTTATTTATTTTTAATTCAAAAATAATATCTATAGCTTTATATGGTATAGATAGCATATATATAAGCTGTCTATCTATTATTTGTTTTTTATTTGCTTTTATTATAAGATTTTTAGGTTTAATTTTGAGGATGCAGGATAGAGCTTTTTTGTATTCTATCAGTCAGATTACACCTAAAGTTTTTTTTATAAATTTTATATTCGCAATATATATATTTAATTTAGATAAAAATTTTAAAAATTTAATAATAGGTCAAGTACTATCACTTTTTTTCTGTGTTTTGATTTTATTATGGAATAATAAAGATACGCTGATCGAAATTTTAAAAACGAATTTTGATGTAGTTAAGTTTAAGAGAGTAATTAAATTTGGTTCTCCTCTTATTATAGGTGGACTTGCATCATGGGGTCTTAATGTTACAGATAAGTTAATGCTTAAAAATTTAGCAGATTTTAATGAATTAGGATTGTACTCCATGGCATTTAGTATCGCAGGTGTGGCAACTATCTTTGCTGGAGTATTTAATACTATTTGGTCACCTATGGTTTTTAAATGGGTTAGTAGTGGAAATGTAAACTATCCTAAAATATGTGATATACAAGAATATACTTTATGTGGAGTATATTTTTTAATTGTATTATCAGGTCTTTTTTCTTGGTTAATTATGTTTTTTTTACCAGAAAATTACTATATTGTGCAATATATAATTACAAGTTGTTTATTAGTTCCATTTTTTTACACACTTTCTGAAGTAAGTTCAGTTGGCATTGCTATTTCTAGAAAAACATTTTTTTCAATGTATGCATCTTTTATAGCTTTAATACTGAGTATATCATTTAATTATTTTTTAATTCCTTTACTAGGTGCAGCTGGTGCATCGATTGCTTCAAGTATTGCATTTTGGCTTTTTTTAATATTACGGACAGAGTTCTCTAATAGATGTTGGGAGAAGTTCAAAACAAAGAAATTATACCTAGTAACATCAATGTTACTATGTACAGCAGTATTAAACTCATTGCAATTCCTTACTGATTTTGAAATGAAAATAATATGGATTTTTTTGTTAATTTTTGGTTTTTTTATTTTTAAAATACCATTGAGACAAGGTTTTAAGGCTATTAAATAAAGTAGGATAGATAAGTTTTTATTTTAGCTATTGAGTGTTTTTATGTATATTTTTTTAATTAAGAGGTTGGTATGGTTGGATTTTTAAGTCTCAAAAAATTATCGTATCTATCATTTTTTTTAATTGTAACTTTAATTTTTTTTAGTGGGTTTAGTATATTACCTACACTTATTTCTAATATATTTTTATTTTCTTCTATTATTTTAATTGTTATTTCAGTTTTATATGTTTTGGTGAAGCATGAGGTGGATGTTAAGGAACTTATTTTTATTTTTATTTTTATTTTGCCAGTAACTATTAGTTATGTCTATAATATTAATAGTTATCCTAATTTAAATAGATTTATTTTATTTTCTTTTTTTTATCCGTTGTTATTTATATTTTTTAAATATATTGTCGGGAATTTTAGTTTAAATAAAGTTATTTTACCTTTCTTGGTTTGCTCAGTGATTGTGGTTGTTTTATCATCAATTTCTAGTTTTGGTCTATATGAGTTCAATATTTATGATAAAAATACTGAAACACTTGAAACTTTTAAAGATTTAAGTGGTAGTGGTCGATTGTTTGCGATGACTGGAATATATTTAAATCAAAATACATTTGCACCAATTTTAATTGTTGGTTTTTTTACTTTTTTACTTTTTATTTTAAATGACTTAAGTGTCTTTAAAAAGAATGTTATTATAGTGCTTGCTATTTTGAATTTAATTATGTTTGTTTTGACTTTGGCAAGAGGTCCGATATTTGCTTTATTAGTGTCGATGATTCTTTTTTTTATTTTATCTAAAATTAATTTTTCAATTAAAATAATATCATTTTTATTTTTATTTTTATTTTTATTTTTATTTTATCAATCGGATTACTGGGATATTTTTTATACAAGGGTTGACTCTGCTGGTTTAACATATAGAGATGTTATATGGGCAGATGCGATAAAAAACTTTTTTGAAAAACCATATTTTGGACTTGGTTTTGGTAATTACCGTTTTTTTGATGGACAGGCAGCATTTAGTACCCATAATTTATATCTATTTTTTCTAGTTTCATTGGGTATTGTTGGTTCATTAGGTATATTTATATTTATATTTATCTTATTGGTGAATTCAATATATAATATTTTTATGGAAAGTAAAAAACAAAATTTACTTTTGTTTTCATGTTTTATTTTAACTTGTTTAATACAACAATCTTTTGAAGTTATTCTTGATACACCATTTAATCCATTATCTTTGTTTTTCATACTTTCAAGTGTATTTATTTTAAGAAATAAAAAGTTTAGTAAAGAGTGGTAATTATGAATATAGTACATTTGACATCAGTTCATCAACGAAATGATATCCGAATATTTATGAAACAATGTACATCATTAGCTCAGCGATTTAATGTAACTCTTATAGTTGCAGATGGGTTAGGTGATTCTAATGCAAATAATGTAAATATTATTGATATTGGTAAACCAAATGGAAGATTAAATCGGATGTTTGCACTTACTAAATTAATTTATAATAAAGCAATAGAATTAGATGCTGACTTGTATCATTTACATGATCCTGAACTTTTACCAGTTGCATTAAAATTGAAAAGAAAAGGTAAGAAAGTTATTTTTGATGCTCATGAAGACTTTCCTAAACAAGTTTTAACTAAACCCTATCTAAATAAACACTTAGCAAAAATTATTTCATTTTCTATGAAGTATTATGAACATTATGTTTGTTCAAAGTTGGATTTAATCGTTACAGCAACTCCAGCTATTTGTCAGAAATTTTCTAATTTTTGTAAAAATGTGATTGATATTAATAATTATCCATTGTTGGGTGAGCTTCAGCCTTTGGATAAGGACTGGATTACTATTAAAAATGAAATTGCTTATGTGGGAGGGATTTCTAAGATTAGAGGAATTCAAGAAAGTGTAAATGCATTAGCTTTATTAAAGACTAACACTCAATTAAACTTAGTTGGTAAATTTTCGGAAACTGCCACCTATGAGAATGTAAAAAATAGTAAAGGATGGAACTCTGTTAATGAGTTAGGACAGTTAAATCGAGAGCAAGTTCGAGATGTTTTACAAAGATCTATAGCTGGATTAGTAACCTTTTTACCAGTACCTAATCATATTGATGCACAGCCTAATAAAATGTTTGAATATATGAGTGCTGGTATACCAGTCATTGGTGCCAATTATCCATTATGGCAAAGTATTATTGAAGGGAATCAATGTGGAATATGTGTAAATCCTGAAGACCCCAAGGAAATAGCAAATGCAATTGATCGTTTGGTATTAGACAAAAAGCTTGCAGAAGAAATGGGAAAAAATGGAATAAATGCAGTAAATACAAAGTATAATTGGAAAATTGAAGAGTCTAAATTAATTAAAGTTTATCAAGAGTTATTAGGTGAAGTATGAAAATATTAACAGTGATTGGCGCACGCCCACAATTTATTAAGGCAAGTGTTGTATCAGCAGCTATTGAAAAAAGCTCAAATTTAGAAGAAAAAATTATTCATACAGGTCAGCATTTTGATGCGAATATGTCTAATATTTTCTTTGATCAATTAGGTATTCCAAAACCACACTATCAATTAGATATTAATAGTGGTAGTCATGGCTCAATGACTGGACGTATGTTAGAAGAAATTGAAAAAATTTGCCTAACTGAACAACCTGATCGTTTAATGGTATATGGTGATACCAATTCAACTTTAGCAGGTGCGCTGGCTGCTTCAAAACTTCATATTCCTGTTGCGCATATTGAGGCAGGATTACGTAGTTTTAATATGCGCATGCCTGAAGAAATTAACCGTATTTTAACGGATCAAGTCAGTGATATCTTATTTTGCCCAACAGATACAGCAGTAAAAAATTTAAATAATGAAGGTTTTGCCAATAAACCAGTACAAGTATTGAATGTTGGTGATGTGATGCAAGATTCATCAATGTTTTTTGCTGAACGAGCAGTCAAAGGTGAAGCATTAAATCACGTACCTGATACTGATTTTATTGTCGCGACGCTACATCGAGCAGAAAACACAGATGATCCTGTGCGTTTAAAGGCAATTATAGATGCTTTAAACTATATTCATAAAAATATTTTACCAGTTGTTTTACCATTACACCCACGTACTCAAAAGGTTGTTAAGTCTTTAGGTCTAACTTTAGAAATGCTTGTGTTAGAACCTGTTGGATATTTGGAAATGATTTGGTTGTTGAAGCATTGTAGTGCTGTAGTTTCAGATAGTGGTGGTGTACAAAAAGAAGCATTTTTCTTTAAAAAACCATGTATTACAATGAGAGATCAAACAGAATGGGTTGAGCTTATTGAACATGGTGTCAATGTCTTGGCTGGTGCTGATACTCAAAAAATTATTGAGTTGACACAAGCAATGTTAGGTAAATTGATCGAAGATCCTTCTAACTTATATGGTGGCGGTCAAGCTTCACAAAATATTGTTCATGTCCTTGAGAAGAACTAAAGAATTATGAGTCAAAAGAAGACAGTTTGGATTATTAATCATTATGCTTCAACCCCGCAGACTGGTTTTGCGGGGAGACATTATTACCTTGGTCAGGAACTCGCCAAGCTAGGTTATAATGTTTATATTATTGCGGCTTCATATACACATATTTTAAGACAACCATTAACTTTTGAAGATGATTTTTATATTGAAAATCATGCGCCAAATTTTAATTATGTTTGGGTTAAAGTACCTGAATATGCTGAATCACGCAGTAAACGTCGTGTATTGAATTGGTTTGAGTTTTCTTGGAAAATTTTGAAACTACCGAAAATATTGTCCGAAAAGCCAGATATAATTTTGAATTCTTCTTTAAGCCTTGTTTCATATATGGCAGCTGAAAAATTAGCTAAAAAGTTAAAAGTGCCTTTATATTTTGAAGTTCGAGATATTTGGCCTTTAACTTTATTAGAACTAGGCGGATATTCAAAATCTCATCCATTTATTATGTTGCTACAATGGATTGAAGATCGTGCCTACAAAAACTCTTATAAAGTAATATCAAATTTGAAAAATTCAGTAGAGCATATGGTGTCTAGAGGACTAGATCGCACTAAGTTCCATTGGATTCCAAATGGTTTTTCTCAAGATGAAGTATCAAATAAAGAACCACTTGATCCACAAATCAAAGCATTGTTGCCACAAAATAAGTTTATTGTTGGTTATACAGGAACTTTAGGCTTAGCCAATTGCTTACATTATTTGTTGCAGGCTGCAAAAGCGTTTAAGGATAATGACCAGATCGCTTTTGTTATTGTAGGTAAAGGTGATTATAAAGCAGAATTACAAGTTTATGCACAAAAGCATGATCTTAAAAATGTAATTTTTATTGATCCAATTCCTAAAATCCAAATTCAAAGTATGTTAGATGAATTTGATGTTTGTTATATTGGTTTAACGCAAGATCCACTCTTTAAATATGGGGTTTCACCGAATAAATTATTTGATTATTTATACTCAGGTAAACCATTATTGTATGGTATAGATTCAGGAAATTACAAACCAGTTTCTGAAGCAAATGCTGGATATGAATTTATTCCAGAAAATGTGCCAGATCTAATAAAAAAAATACAGTTATTGCTGCAAATGCCTGCATCTGAGCGTCTTGCTATGGGCTATAATGGTCGAACATTAGCAGAATCTAAATATGAGTATAGTAAATTGGCTCAAGAATTAGAGCGGGTTCTTGAACTGTAAATAAGAGAGCATAAAATTTATGAAAAGGCTGATTGACATATTTATTGCATCTGTAGCATTGATGCTTCTTTCACCAATTTTTCTCATTGTTGCAAATAAAGTTCGTAAAAATCTAGGCTCTCCAATCTTCTTTTATCAAGAACGCCCAGGTAAAGATGGTCAGTTATTTAAGATGATTAAATTTCGTTCAATGAAGGATGCGTTTGATAAAGACGGTCATCCTTTACCTGATGACCAACGTATTACACCATTTGGGCAAAAATTGCGTTCTACAAGTTTAGATGAAATGCCTCAGCTTATTAATGTACTGAAAGGTGATATGAGTATTGTGGGTCCTCGTCCACAAATGAAAGAATTTCTAGATCACTACACACCTCATCAAATGCGTCGCCATGAGGTAAAACCAGGAATGACAGGGCTGGCTCAAGTCAGCGGTCGTAATAATTTGTCTTGGGAAGAGAAATTTGATTTAGATGTAGAATATGTTGAAAAACAATCTACTTTACTTGATTTTAAAATTATGTTTAAAACAGTTGAAGTGATGCTGAAGAAAGAAGGTATTAATGCACCTGACCAAGAAGTGGGTGCAGAACGATTTTCTGGTAACAACACTTCAACAAATACCAAACCACACTCTCATCAGTAAATTTAAAAGCGTTAGTTAATTAAATTATGATCAAAAAAGCAATTCTCCCTGTGGCAGGTTTAGGCACACGTTTCTTACCTGCAAGTAAGTCTATTCCTAAAGAAATGGTCACAGTGGTAGACCGTCCTGCGATTGAATATGTCGTAAAAGAGGCGGTTGCTGCAGGAATCGAACAAATTATTCTTGTAACACACTCATCTAAAGCATCCATTGAAAATTATTTTGATCGTAATTTTGAGTTAGAAACGACCTTAGAAAATAAAAAGAAATTTGATTTACTCAAAGAAATTACCGATATTTTGCCTAAAAATGTCAGTGTTGTGAGCGTGCGTCAACCTCAACCTTTAGGTTTAGGACATGCTGTACTGTGTGCTAAAGATATTGTTGGAAATGAACCTTTTGCCGTTTTATTACCTGATGTATTAGTGAAAGATGCAGATACAAAGAATGATTTGGCTTTAATGATTGAACGTTTTCAAGCATCCAATGCGTCACAGATTATGGTTGAAGCTGTGCCTGATCATTTAGTCGATCAATACGGTATTGTTGATGTTGCTCAATCACCGAATGAAGGTGAAAGCATCGTAATGCAAGGGATTGTAGAAAAACCTGCAGTAGGTACTGCACCTTCAAATTTATCGGTTGTGGGGCGTTATGTTTTACCTGCTGAAATTATGCAACTTTTAGCAAATACACCCAAAGGTGCAGGTAATGAGATTCAGTTGACCGATGCGATTGCTGCATTACAAAATACAGCAACCGTTGAAGCGTATCGTATGAAAGGTCAAACCTTTGATTGTGGTAGTAAAATTGGTTATTTAAAAGCTGTATTACACTATGGCATTGAGCATCCAAAATTGGGTACAGAGTTCAAACAGCTCATTCAAGAATTAGATTTATAAAGATTCAAAATTAGGTGATCAATGAAAATTAGTGTTTTTGGTACGACTTTACAAGCAGGCGTACTGGCAGGTTTGATGGCTGAATTTGGTCATCAAGTGTCGTGGTGTTTAAATTCACAAAAAACACTGAATTATCAGGATGAGCAAGTCAACCAGTTGATTGAACGCCAAGCTCAGCTTGGTTTTCTAAATATTGTTGATGTGGATCAACTGAATTTAGATCAAGATGTTTATTTATTTTCATTTACACCGACAGAAGTTGATATTGCTTTAAATATTGCAAAAAAGATTAGCTTATCTCCGTTCATTCATCCTAAATTGATGATTAATGGTTCAACCTTTGGATTGCAGGGCACTGAAAAATTAAAAAGTATTTTATCTCAGGATTATTGGGCATATTTACCTGATGTCATTCAAGAAGGTAATGCAATTCAGAGTTTTACGCAGTTGAAACAAGTGATTGTGGGTGTGGAGCAAGAAGAAACTCAAAATCTGATGTCTGAATTACTCCGTCCTATTTTTCAGCTGCAACATCAATTTTTATTTATGCCAATTTTGGATGCTGAATTTACCAAACTCAGCATTTCGGGCATGTTGGCGACCCGTATTAGTTATATGAATGATTTGGCATCTGTATCAGAAAAATTAGGGATTGATATTCGTAATGTCCAGCAAGGCTTAGCCGCTGATACGCGCATCGGTGCAACGTATTTATCCCCCGGTGCAGGTTTTGGTGGTGAGAATTTTTCGCATGATATCTTAACTTTGTCGAATACTGTGGCGGATATGGGGGTTCATAGTCATTTATTGCAACAAGTCTGGGCAATTAACGAGCAACAAAAAGAAGTTTTATTTAGAAAGTTATGGAATTATTACCATAGCCATTTAAAAGGCAAAACTGTTGCCATTTGGGGCGCTTCTTTTAAAGAAAATACCTCAAGTATTCAAAATGCACCGATTCATGCGATGCTACAAGCTTTATGGGCACAAGGTGTAATCGTAAAATTACATGACCCGCAAGCATTAAAAGAAATTGACAATATGTATGGCACGCGTGCTGATCTGATTTTATGTGAAGATCAATACCAAGCCGTTGAGCATGCAGATGCATTGTGCTTGATGACCGCTTGGGCGCAATATTGGAGTCCAGATTACCTGCAACTTAAGCAGAAAATGCAGCATCCTTTGATTTTAGATGGTCGTAATATTTATGATCCCGCTTATGTGAAATCACAAGGCTTTGCATACCAAGGAGTAGGGCGTTCATGAGTCATATTGAACAATTTTCTGTAGTGACAGAGCTTAGAGAACAACTGAGCCAATTGGCTGAAGCACAAAAAAAAATCCATTTAAATGAATTGTTTGAAAAAGAAACACAGCGTTTTGAACAGTATTCTGTACAGTATCAAGATTTAACTTTTGATTTCAGTAAGCATCGTATTGATCAGGCGATTTTTAAAAATTTAATACAATTTGCTGAATCAAAAAAATTAGCACAATGGATTCAGCGTTTATTTTCGGAAGAGCTGATTAACTATACAGAGCAGCGTGCTGCAATGCATTGGGCTTTGCGACAACCATCTGAAAATAAAAAAAATAGTAAAATTGTACAGGCTGTACATGAACAGTTAGAGCGCATGTATCGCATGGTTGGAAAAATTCATGCGGGACAATATCGTGGAGTAACCGGTGAAGTAATCCAAGATGTGGTGAATATTGGTGTAGGTGGCTCAGATTTAGGACCTTTAATGGTTACACATGCACTATCTGATTATCAGGTGCATACGACCAAGCCTCTGCATGTTCATTTTGTTTCAACCATGGATGGCAGTCAGCTTTCAGAACTGTTGCATCAGTTACGTCCTGAAACGACGTTATTTATTATTTCTTCCAAGTCTTTTGGTACGATCGATACATTATCGAATGCACAAACGGTACGCCAATGGTTAGAAAAGTCTTTAGGGCAGTGTGAAGGAGTTTTAAAAAATCACTTTATTGGTGTTTCGACCAAACCTGAAAAAATGACGGCATGGGGGATCGCGCCTGAAAATCAGTTGCTGCTGTGGGATTGGGTGGGTGGTCGTTATTCGCTGTGGTCATGCATTGGTTTACCGATTGCATTGACGATTGGTGTAGATGGTTTTAAACAACTCCTTGCGGGTGCGTATGCGATCGACGAGCATTTCCAAAATGCTGAATTTTCAGAAAATTTACCTGTGTTAATGGGTATGCTCGGTGTTTGGAATAATAACTTTTTAAACATCCAGACCCATGCTGTGTTGCCCTATGATGGGCGTTTAAAATACTTTGCAGCTTATTTACAACAATTAGAAATGGAATCGAATGGAAAATCCATTCAGCGTAATAATGAACAGGTAGAATATGATACTTGTCCGATTTTATGGGGCGAAGTGGGACCAAATGCACAGCATGCCTTTTATCAATTATTGCATCAAGGCACACATTCAGTGAGCTGTGATTTTATTGCCCCTGTTCATCGTTATAATGCCAATCAATTTACTTATGCCCAAAATGCAGAAGCATTGATTGAACAACATCATTTAGCATTATCGAATTGTTTAGCACAGTCACGTTTATTGGCCTTCGGTAATCAAGCACTGGATCAAAAAGAGCTGACCGATTTACCTAAATATAAACAATATACAGGGAATCAACCGAGTACCACACTTCTCATGAAAGAATTAAGTCCTTACAGTTTGGGGATGTTAATTGCTTTATATGAACATAAAGTGTTTGTACAATCTGTGATATGGAATATTAATCCTTTTGATCAGTGGGGGGTTGAGAAAGGTAAGGAAATTGCCAATCAATTATTGCCTATTTTAAATCAGCAGCAACATGACTTATCTGCCTTGGATGCATCAACACAAGGTTTAATCAAAATCCTTCTTCAAAAATAACAGCGTTTTATTATGGCAAACATTTTAGTGACAGGTGGTGCAGGATACATCGGTTCACATACTTGTGTAGAGCTACTGAATGCGGGTCATTCTGTTTTTGTACTCGATAATTTATCTAACAGTTCTGAAGAAGCGCTACTCCGTGTGCAAGAGCTCACAGCAAAAAGTTTGACTTTTGTTGAGGGGGATATTCGTGATGCCTCTACTTTAGATCAAGTGTTTGCAACGCATAAAATTGATGCTGTGATTCATTTCGCAGGACTCAAAGCTGTAGGTGAAAGTCAGCAAATTCCATTGACTTATTTTGATAATAATATTGCGGGTTCGATTAGCTTGGTTCAAGCCATGCAACGTGCTGAAGTCTTTCATTTAGTCTTTAGTTCATCTGCAACAGTGTATGGTGAAAGTAACTCCTCACCTTATCAAGAAAATATGCCACTGGGTATGCCTACAAATAACTATGGTTATACAAAGCTTATCGTTGAACAAATGTTAGAAAAATTATCTTTGGCAGATGAGCGTTGGTCAATTGCATTATTGCGTTATTTTAATCCTATTGGTGCACATAAAAGTGGTCGTATTGGTGAAGATCCACAAGGGATTCCTAATAATCTAATGCCGTTTATTACCCAAGTTGCTGTAGGTCGCCGTGAAAAGCTGTCTATTTTTGGTCAAGATTATGCAACCCAAGATGGAACTTGTGAACGTGATTATATTCACGTCATGGATTTAGCTAAGGCACATTTATTAGCACTTGATCATCGTTTAAATTCAAAAGGTTGTAGAGCTTGGAATATTGGTACTGGGCAGCCTATTTCTGTATTACAGATGAAAAATACGTTTGAAAAAGCAAATGACAGAAAGATTCCTTTTGAATTTGTTGAAAGACGATTTGGTGATTTGGCGAGTTTTTACGCAGATAGTACAAGAGCACAAACCGAACTTGGTTGGGTTGCTGAATATAGTTTAGAAGATATGCTGATAGATAGTTGGAATTGGCAAAAGCAAAATCCGGAAGGATATAAAAAATAATTTTTTAAGTATTTAAAAATGGGAGCTGATTGCTCCCATTTTTAGCAAAATTTCTGATGAAAATCAGATTATCCTTGAATTAAAGTCGTTAATTCATCGACATAAGCTTGCATTGGTTTTGGATTTTTATCCTGACGACTTTCAATATTGAGGCGTAATAAAGGCTCTGTATTTGAAGCACGAACATTTAAACGCCAAGCGCCAAAATCTAAACTCACACCGTCAGTTTGGTCAATTTTTGGATTTTGATCTGCAAAATAGTCAAATATCTTGTGAATCGTCTGTTGAGTATCAGCGACTTTAAAGTTGATTTCACCACTACAAGGGAATTTTTCAATCATATCTTCGACCAGTGTAGATAAAGATAGATGGGTCTCTGAAAGCACTGAAATTGCCAATAACCAAGGAATCATACCGCTGTCACAATATGAAAAATCGCGGAAATAGTGGTGTGCACTCATTTCTCCACCATAAACCGCATTAT
The DNA here is from genome assembly GCF_030329305.1 of Acinetobacter sp. 251-1. NCBI lineage: Bacteria > Pseudomonadati > Pseudomonadota > Gammaproteobacteria > Moraxellales > Moraxellaceae > Acinetobacter > Acinetobacter sp. 251-1. The sequence continues at coordinate 25,321 of NZ_JACANS010000014.1, forward strand.
GTTCACGCATCACATCTTTAATAAAAGCATGCCCTGATTTAGATTGAATTGCTGTTCCCTGATATTTTTCAACAATATCAAACGTATTCCACACTAAACGAGGATCGTGCACAATTTTTTCGCCTGACTGTTTCAGTAAAAATGCTTGGGCAAGTAGACCTACAATATAATAGCCTTCGATAAATTGACCTTTTTCATCAAAAAGGAAGCAGCGGTCAAAGTCACCATCCCATGCGATCCCCATATCTGCCTGATGTTCAAGTACAGCATTACGGGTACTATCGCGGTTTTCCACTAAAATTGGGTTAGGAATCCCATTTGGAAAGTGACCATCTGCATCATTGTGAATTTTAATGAATTCAACAGGAATACTCAGCTGTTTGAATTTTTCTTCAATAGCATCAACAACATGACCTGCTGCACCATTGCCTGCATTCATGACTAATTTTAATGGACGAATTTTACTTGGATCAATATAGGTAATTAAATGCTCGATGAACTCAGGCAAAATATTATATTTTTGAGTGGTTCCTTTTTTGGCAACGTCTTTAAATTGTTCTGTCTCAGCCAAAGCTTGAATGTCTTTTAAGCCGGTATCTGCACTGATTGGTCGTGCATTTTCACGCACTAATTTCATGCCATTATAATCCATCGGATTATGACTGGCTGTGATTTCAATCCCACCTTGAACATCTAAGTGAAAAGCACCGAAATAAACTTCTTCTGTACCTGTCATACCTAAATCAAGAACATCAACACCTGCATCATTTAAACCACGGATGGTGGCTTGTTTGAGTGCTTCACTGGTTAAGCGAACATCACAACCGACAACTACAGTTTTAGGTTGATAAATTTGCCCATAAGCACGACCGATTTTATATGCAATATCGTTATTGAGTTCTGTGCCGAGTTTTCCACGGATATCATAAGCTTTAAAGCAAGTGAGTTGGCTCATATCTTCTCTCGTTTGATAAAGAAAAGGCTGGTTTATATCCAGCCTATATCAGAGTAATTTTTCACTATTACTTAATTATTCTACAGTGACAGATTTTGCCAAGTTACGAGGTTGATCGACATCTGTACCACGTAATACAGCAACATGATACGACAAAAGTTGTACTGGAATACTATAAACAATAGGGGCTAACCAATGATTTGTGGTTGGAATATACACAACATGTTGACGATCTTTTTCCACAATACCACTGTTTTCATCTGCAAAGACAAAGAGTTCACCACCACGTGCTTGAACTTCTTCCATATTAGATTTTAACTTATCTAACATATCATCGTTTGGCGCGAGAATAACCACAGGCATATCATTATCCACTAAAGCCAGTGGACCATGTTTAAGTTCGCCAGCAGCATAACCTTCAGCATGAATATATGAAATTTCTTTGAGCTTTAAAGCACCTTCAAGCGCAATAGGGAACTCCGTGCCGCGCCCTAAGAATAAACAATGTTGTTTTTCTTTAAAGAGTTCTGACAAGCGTAAAATTGCTTTGTCACCTTGTAAAGTATCTAAAATAACTTTTGGTGTATGCCATAAAGCGGTTGTAATTTCCGCCATATTTTCAGCAGAAATTGAATTTTTCACTTGACCAATTTTTAAGATCAACAACATTAACGCAGCAAGCTGAGTGGTAAATGCTTTTGTTGAAGCAACCCCAATTTCAGGACCAGCAAGTGTGAGTAGATGGTGATTGGTTTCACGAACCATTGATGATGTTGCAACGTTACAAATCGTCATGGTTGAAATAGATAGATTTTTCGCTGCTGCACGTTTTTGCGTATCACGTAATGCGGCTAAAGTATCCGCTGTTTCACCTGATTGAGAAATACATACATATAATGTATTGCCTACAATGACAGGTGAGCGATAGCGGAATTCACTTGCAATTTCAACTTGGCAAGGTAAATCAATAATTTGCTCGAACCAATATTTGGCAATCATGCCTGCATGGTAACTGGTACCACAAGCGATGATTTGAACTTGTTGAATGGTATTGAAATCCGCTTCCGCATTTTTTAAGAAATCATCACGTAGCGCATTGCCATTGAGTGCTTGAGAAATGGTTTGCTGAATCGCTTCGGGTTGCTCATAAATTTCTTTGAGCATGTAGTGCTTGTATTCACCTTTTGATGCATTACTGACCGTTGCATCTAGTTCTTTAATTGGGCGTTCAACCAACTGTCCATTTACAAATACTTCAATGCTATTGCGTGTTAAACGTGCAATATCACCTTCTTCAAGGTACATAAAGCGATTGGTAATCGGAAGTAATGCCAATTGATCAGAGCTAATAAAGTTTTCACCAATACCGACACCAATCACAAGTGGTGAACCTTCACGAACTGTGATCAATTCATCAGGATGTGCAGTATGTACAATACCTAAGGCATAGGCACCTTTAAGTTGAGGTACGATGCTCTCTACCGCTTTCAATAAATCTGGAATTGTTTTGAGTGCTTCATGGACTAAATGAGCAACAACCTCAGTATCTGTTTGTGAGGTAAATACATAACCTAAAGCTTCTAAGTTATTTTTAAGTTCTTGATAATTTTCAATAATACCATTATGAACAACAGCTACATCACCAGAAATATGCGGATGCGCATTGTTTTCAGTTGGTTTACCATGCGTTGCCCAACGTGTATGAGCAATCCCAAGTGAACCGATAATATCTGCTTCATTCACGGCTTGTTCAAGGTTTGCAACTTTACCTACACGACGTTCACGTAAAATTTGACCGTGATCAACGAGTGCAACACCCGCAGAGTCATAACCACGATATTCGAGGCGTTTTAGACCTTCGATTAAAATATTTGTAATACTACGTTCTGCAACGCCACCAACAATACCACACATAGTTATATCCTCTTATTTCTTGACCTTTTGGGGACGCTGATAATTTTCTTTAGAAATTTGTTTTGCTCGTTCAAATGCAAGGCTGTTGTCTGCAACATCATGCGTGATCACTGAGCCTGCACCGGTTGTTGCACCGTTGCCAATCGTGACAGGTGCAACCAATGAGTTATTTGTACCGACAAAGGCATGATTACCAATAATGGTTTTATGTTTGTTGGCACCGTCATAGTTACACGTGATTGTTCCTGCACCAATATTGGATTCAGCGCCAATTTCAGCGTCACCAAGATAAGCAAAATGATTGGCTTTAGATGCAAAACCAATAGACGTATTTTTCACTTCAACAAAGTTGCCAATATGTACTTCATTGGCTAATTTTGCACCTGGGCGTAAACGTGCAAATGGTCCAATTTGAACTTGTTCTCCAACAATGGCATTGTCAAAAATGCTATAAGGTTGAACTTTGGTGCCAGCAGCAATTTTAGTATTTTTAATAATACAACCTGCGCCAATTTCGACATGATCGCCGAACTCACAGTCACCTTCAATGATCACATTGATATCAATACGAACATCATTGCCTGTTTTGAGTTTTCCACGAAGGTCAAAACGTTGTGGATCAATAATATGCACACCTTGTTGCATCAACAATTTTGCTTGGTGATTTTGGAATTCACGTTCTAATGCAGCAAGTTGTAGACGGTCATTCACGCCTTCAACTTCAAAAGCGAGTTCAGGTTGAATTGAGGCGATTTCCATGCCATCAGCCAATGCCATAGCAACGATGTCGGTGAGGTAATATTCACCTTGGGCATTGTCGTTACTCAGTTTTGGTAACCATTCATGCAATTTAGCATTGCTGACACAGTAAATACCTGTGTTAATTTCCTTGATTTGGCGTTGCTCATCAGATGCATCTTTATGTTCAACAATGGCTTGAATTTTTCCATCTTTACGAACAATACGACCATAGCCTGTAGAATCATCTAAAGTGAGCGTGACTAAACCAATGCCAGATGTATAAGAGACGTCAATTAGACGTTGCAAAGTGCTGTGTTGTACACAAGGTACATCACCTGACAAAATTAAAGACATCCCTTCTGTAGGAAGTACGGGTAAAGTGACTTTTACCGCATGTCCTGTACCGAGTTGTTCAGTTTGTTCAACCCATTGCACATTTTCATCAGCAAATGCATTTTGAACTAAATGTCCACCATGCCCAAAAATTGTAATTATATTTTTTGCATGTAACTGTTTCGCTGTTTCAATCACATGACCCAGTAAAGGACGTCCAGCTAAAGGTTGTAATACTTTAGGCAGGCTAGAACGCATACGTGTTCCTTTACCAGCAGCAAGAATGATTACAGTTGTTGACATATAACACCTGATAATAAATTTAAATCAAATAAAATAAAAATAAATCGCAATACACAACGCAGCCCAAATTCCAGCAATGATGTCATCAAACATGATGCCAAAGCCGCCATCAACTCGCTGGTCAATGACACGAATCGGCCAAGGTTTCCACACATCAAACAAACGGAATAAAGCAAAACCAATCAATGCCCATAACCAATTCATTTCCCCTAAATAAATCAGAGGAAGAAAAGTAATTGATTGCCCTGCAAATTCATCCCAAACAATGCGTCCATCATCATGCACGTGAATAATCTTTGCAGTTTGCCCACAAATATAAATACCAATGAATGACATGAGAATGATGACAGCTACAGAAGCATAAAAGCCAAGCATAAGCCAAAGAGGAATGAATAATAAGGCAAAGGCTGAACCGAAAGTACCGGGTGCTTTGGGGGCTAGGCCTGAGCCAAAACCAACACCGCAGAACACAATAAAGCGTTCAGACCAAGTCATCTCTTTAAAGATAATAGGAGGTTTATGCAAAGTGTTGATATCCATGAAAGTGAAGAGGATGATCTAAGCCATCTTTTTCAAATGTGAGTCCGTGTTGTGCCTTAATTTTCCCGATGATTGTAGTCTTAACATTGGGTTGTAATTGCAAAAGTTTTTGATAGTTTTGCTGACTTATTGTAAAGCATAACTCATAGTCATCGCCACCCGAAAGCGCGTATTCCCACTGTTTTTCTAAGGCCAAGCTGTGAAGTGCTGCATTTATAGGGAGTTGGTCTAAGTTTAAACTTGCGCCAACACCTGATGCATCAAGAATATGTCCTAAATCTTGTGCCAAACCATCAGAGATATCAAGCATGCTATGTGCAAGATTTTTTAACAGCATCCCCAGTTCGCAGCGGGGGGTGGGGTAGTCCAAACGTTGTTGTAAGGGATGCCCTAAATGCTCGAGTGCAAATGCAGCATCGCCCACAGTACCACTGACTACGACAAGATCATCGACTTTCGCACCTGAACGCGTCACGGCTTGACCTGTCTCAATCCAGCCGAGTGCAGTAACTGTAATGGTGAGATGTGGACTTTGTGTGGTGTCACCACCGATTAAACGTACACCAAATTGATCGCAACAATCATATAAACCCTGACTAAAATCTTTGAGCCAAGCATGATCAATTTGGGGTAGGCTCAATGCGAGCAGAATACTATGCGGTTTTGCACCCATTGCAGCAATGTCAGATAAATTGACAGCAACAGATTTCCAACCTATGGCATGAGCAGAAGTATTTAAAGGAAAATGCCGACCTGCAACCAGTGTGTCAGTACAAATCACTAATTGTTGATTACATGGAGGAGAAAGCAGTGCTGAGTCATCACCGACACCTAAATCTACATCCGTAGATTGACGGTTAAAATAGGTATCGATAATTGAGAACTCAGCCATAACCACAAGTTATTTTGCTTGTTGCTTTTCTGCTTCACGCAGGCTTGTTGCTAAACGGTCTAATACACCATTGATGTATTTATGACTGTCTGCACCACCAAAGTGTTTTGCAAGTTCAATTGCTTCGTCTAAAACAACACGATATGGAACTTCAAGATGATCTTTGAGTTCATATGCGCCTAAACGCAATGTTGCAAGTTCAACGCCATCCAATGCTTCGATCTCACGATCAAGAACTGGAATAAGTAAAGCATCCAATGCCTCATGGTTTGCGATCACGGCTGTGAGCAACTCATGATAATAGCTGAGATCCACTTTATGCATCGCATTGTCAGCGCGCGTACGTGCTTCGATTTCATGCACAGGGTTGTGGCTCATTTGCCATTCATAAATCCCTTGTACAGCAAAACGACGTGCTTTACGTTTTGCTGCATAAGTAGCTTGGAGTGTTTGCGACATGCTTTAAATTGCCTTTAACAGGTTAACCATTTCAATTGCAGTAAGGGCAGCTTCACCACCTTTATTACCTGCTTTTGTACCAGAGCGTTCAATCGCCTGTTCAATACTGTCCGTAGTCAATACACCATTGATTACAGGTAAGCCAGTCTCTAGACCAACCACACCTAAACCTTTGGCACACTCACCTGCAACAAAGTCAAAATGTGGTGTACTTCCACGAATGACTGCGCCAAGTGCGATTACAGCATCGAATTTACCAGAGCTTGCAAGTTTTTTTGCAACTACAGGGAGCTCCCATGCGCCAGGTGCATGAACGACAGTGATATTATCGTCGCTAACACCATGGCGATGCAATGTATCAATTGCACCTTCTAATAAATGTTCAACAACAAAGCTGTTAAAACGACCAACTAAAATCGCGTAACGGTCTTCGCTCGCGAGATGTAACAAACCTTCAATTCGGCGAATCGCCATAGCAACCTCGATGATTTAATAGATCAATAATTGAATATATGCAAAATGCTTAAGCTTGATCAGCGGTAACGTATTCTACCACTTCCAAATTAAAACCTGATAATGCGTTAAAACGTAATGGTGAACTGAGCAATTTCATTTTCTCAACACCTAAATCACGTAAAATTTGCGCACCGACACCAATAGTTTGATATTGTTGAGAAAGTGCAGCATTGGATTTGGTTGGTTTTGGCTTGCTTAATGCTTCTAGCGCAGGTCCTAAATCAGACAAATGGCGTTGACCAATCCACACCAAAATTCCGCGCTCACTATGGGCAATGGTTTTGAGCGCTTTGTCTAAGTTCCATGCAGGCTCACCATCTTTCTTGTTGAGTTTTAACAAATCTCGAGCTGGATTAAAGCCATGTACACGAACTGTAGTTACGCCGTCTTTCGGCTCGCCTTTCACCAAAGCAAGATGAATGTCTGGATTACCAATTTCACGATAACGGTGCAAATTAAATGTACCGTATTCGGTTTCAATTTCTTGATGGTCTAAATGTTCAACGGTCTGTTCATTGGTCATACGATAATGAATCAGATCGGCAATCGTCCCCATTTTTATGCCATGTTTTTCAGCAAATACTTCAAGATCAGGACGACGTGCCATCGTACCGTCTTCATTGATAATTTCGCAAATGACAGATGCTGGTTCAAGTCCAGCTAAGCGAGCCAAATCACAGCCTGCTTCAGTATGTCCTGCACGGTGCAATACGCCACCTGGCTGCGCCATGAGCGGGAAAATATGCCCAGGTTGAACAATGTCAGTTGGTTTGGCATGTGCAGCAACAGCCGTCTGAATGGTATGCGCACGTTCTGCAGCAGAAATACCTGTAGTAATGCCTTCAGCAGCTTCAATGGACAACGTAAAGTTGGTGCCGTGTTGCGCGCCATTACTATCGACCATTAAAGGTAAGTCTAATTGCTTGCAACGGTCACGGCTTAGAGTCAGACAAACCAATCCACGAGCATGGGTAATCATAAAGTTGATGTCTTCAGGACGTACATGAGTTGCAGCAATGACCAAATCACCTTCATTCTCACGATCTTCATCATCCATCAGGATGACCATTTTTCCTGCACGAATATCTGCTACAAGCTCTTCAACAGTATTGAGCGCCATCAAGCTTCACCTTTTTGTTCTGTCTATGTGACATTTTCATTTAATTCATTGTGACATAGTCTACCGTGTTTTATGGTAGTTTGCCTATGCTTATCACATTCCTTTGAGAAACATAGTTATACACAAGGCTGTAGGGAAATGAAAAGTAGATACAGTTCTTTTTAGTGCAAATTTGTTTAATCTTTCAACATTTGTTTAGCAAAAAATCATTATTGAATATTATAAAAATAAATATCCATAAAAAAGCACATTCATTTTGAACATGCTTTTTTATTTGTCGATTAAATAGAATTTTAAACCGCTGTACTTACGTTTCTTTTTTTACCTTTTAAAATTTCAGTGCGAAGATTTTGTGCAATTTCTGCAGATTCGGCATTCATCCCATTAATCATAAAGGCATGGCGTGTCAGTACGTTGGTAGGATTTGGCATAGACACCAATTGATAATTTTCACCAATCTGTTTGAGTAAGTCATTACTTAAATAGAGTGCCATTTCTTTGGCAATTAAATGATGAGTCAAACGATCTGCAGCTTGCATGGCATCAAGTTGCATAGCTTCAACTTCGGTAGTTACAGCACAACGTGTTTGTAAAACAAAACGTTTATCTTCACGATAACGCTTATATAACACCTCTGATAAAAGTTGAAATACAGATCCAATCATTAGAATACAATGTGCAGCATTTGGTTTATCTGCGGCCACAGTGAGCAAAGCACCTTGTTGATTAAACTCTTGATGTACCACAAAGTCTTTAGAGTTGAGCTTAAAGTGTTGTGCTGATAACTCTATACTTTTATTTAAGAAAATTTGGCATAAATTAAAATAGGGTACCGACACTGATTGGTTAACAGTATTCATTAACTGTTTTGGATCATAGTATTGGATATTTAACGCAATTACTGCTTGTTGGTGATCAAAATCAGCTGGTATCTCTACTTTTAGTGGTTTTGGTTTTACCTGTTGTTTAGCTTGTGCAATGGCTAAGGTTTTATCTGCTTTTTCAGCTTCTAAAGCTTCTAAAAGTTGTTGAATCTCATGTTTTAGGCGAGCTTCTTTATTGAAACGTGCTAATAATTCACTACGTGTTGGACGAGCAATGGCACGATAAGCAAGCCAAATCAAAGCATGAATAATAAATGAAACCAAAATCGCCAACCATTGAGTTCTTAAAATCTCACCAATGCTAGGTTTAATTAAGGTGATTTCAATGCTACCCACTTTTTTCTCATTTTGTAATGCATCACGTACAAACACCTCACCTTGACGTGTTTTGGCTAAACCGCTTGTTGCAAGTACTTGCTTTTGCGCATCTAAAATGCGAATCGAAGCGACACTAGGGTTCGTGGCATAACGATTTGCCAGCAGGGCTAAAGAGACTGTATTGGCAGGTTCAAGCTCAGAAAGACTATCTGCAACCAATTGACTGGTCATGAGTTGACCTTGGTTTGCGCGGTTCGCATTGAGTTGATGAGTTGTTGCAATTACCATCAAAAAGGTATGTAAAGCAAAACTTATAATGAGTAGGCTAGCAAATAGCCCTTGTCTTGGCGCATTCAACTTAAACTTCCAAAGAAAAAATATTCGATTTCGATTATGATTCTAACAATAGTTGTAGCTCAGACCCGAGTCAATTCATGCGAGAAATCATTCTTATATCATTTTTAGGACCTGACCAACCCAATCAGTTTACTCGATTAATGCAAGTGTTGTCCGTACATTCTTTGCAAATATTAGATGTAGGGCAGGCAGTCATTCATAACCAGTTGACTTTAGGGATTGTGGTTTCGTCAGATGACCAAACCGCCACGGCTTTAGCCATGAAAGATATCCTTATTTTAGCACACGATATTGGACTCACTGTTCGATTTAAGCCAATTACAGGTGCGGAATATGATCAATGGGTAAGCGAAGGTGGCCGAACCCGTTATATTGTGACGGCTTTAGCGCCTGAACTGACGGCTGCTCATTTACAAGCAGTAACAAATATTGTGTCGAGTCAAGGTTTTAATATTGAAACAGTCACTCGTCTTTCAGGACGCCCTGAAAGAGAAGAACATGATCATGAACCTAAACGTTCTTGTGTCCAATTTGGTTTGAAAGGTCAAATGTTGGATGCACAAGCGATGCGTGCAGCATGTTTACGACTTTCTGCAGAATCGAGTATCGATGTCGCAGTTCAAGAAGACAACGCTTATCGTCGTAACCGCCGTTTAGTTTGTTTTGACATGGATTCTACTTTAATTGAGCAAGAAGTCATTGATGAACTTGCCATCGAAGCGGGTGTTGGTGAACAAGTGGCTGAAATTACTGAGCGTGCCATGCAAGGTGAATTGGATTTTCAGCAAAGTTTCCGTGCTCGTGTCGCCTTGTTGAAAGGCTTAGATGCGGCAGTTTTACCTAAAATTGCAGAACGCTTAACGGTAACAGAGGGTGCTGAGCGTTTAATTAAAACCTTAAAATCATTGGGTTATAAAACAGCTATTCTCTCTGGTGGCTTCCAGTATTTTGCTGAATATTTGCAAGCAAAACTGGGTATTGATGAAGTGCATGCTAATATTTTGGATGTGCAAGACGGCATAGTGACAGGTGAAGTCAAAGGTCATATTGTTGATGGTGCACGTAAGGCGCTTTTATTGACTGAATTGGCTGAAAAAATGGGTATTTCACTTGAGCAAGCAATTGCGGTAGGGGATGGTGCAAATGACTTGCCAATGCTTTCAATAGCAGGTTTAGGCGTTGCTTTCCGTGCAAAACCGTTGGTTCGTCAAAATGCCAATCAAGCGATTTCAAGTGTCGGCTTAGATGGTGTTTTATATTTACTCGGTGTACATGACAAAGATTTAAGCCGTGCTTAAGTGGCTCTAAATATGTCAGTCTGATGAAAAAGAGCAGCGTAACGTTGCTCTTTTTTTATTGAAAAATATTGTTTTTTATTGTGAATGTAAAAATTATCTCAATCTTCAGATTATAGATTGAGCAGATAGGAAAAAGTTATTTTTATCAAAAAATGGCTTTGTATTTTTTTGTAATGACACGGGAGCACAGGCAAAGATTAGCATGCATGCAAAATACAAAATAAAAAAATGTAATGACAAAATAATATGACGACAAAGTATGTCGTTTTACCTAAAAACAGGTATTTTCTTCTAAAAAAAAATCGCCATAATGCACAACATAAGCTTTGGTAAAATTGCAAAGAAAAAAAGATTGGCTTGATGAAAATTGTGGTGTATCACTTTAATTCAGAAGTGGACACTTCATTTTGACGGAGGTTGTTATGGTAGCAGCGACATGGGCAACATTGATTGGATTTGGTCTGATTGCCGTAGCGTTGGTGACTGTGTTCTTTTCTCCTTATCGTCATTGGTTGGGATTTATGTTTGCTGGAATGGTGTTCTGGGGCATATTAGAGGCGATACGGTTTAATGTGCAAAGTTTTTTTGAATTATCGGTATCTTATAGTTATTTAACAGCGATCCTTGTGGCAATGAGTGCACTGATTGTGGTTTTGTTACGCGCAGACAAATTGGCACAAAAGGCATTGCAAAATCGCCAATATATTGAGCATACGCCTGTTTATGAAGATGAATAAAAGCCGATGTTCTGAGCATGACTGACTTTAGAGTTCAATAAAATAATCATAAAAGACATTTAAAAGGTATATCGAATGATATACCTTTTTTCTGCGTATACTTTTGTTAGAAGCTTTGTCTTAGAAATAATAAGTTATGCTAGGATAATGAGTAGATTTTTTATATTAAAACAACAGGCTAAAATGTCATGAAACTTTCTTCAATACCCGTTGTAAAGTTACCTATTGTTGATGCAAGTACTGATCCTTTAGATCTTTTGGTACTCGGCTTAGCATTACGTATGAAACAACTGGCACGTACAAGTCCAAAATTTATTGAATTGACCCATGACCGTCAATTCCGTATTGAAATTGGCACAGATACAGGCGTTGCTCGTCAAATCATTGTCAATAACGGTCAAATCGAATCCGTTGCAGGAAATGCAGAAAAAGCTGACTTTATTCTACAGTTTGCAGACAGTGAGCAAGGGGTCAAAACTTTAGTCAAAGGTGATCCAAGTGCATTCATGACAGGCATGCAAAATGGCAGCATCAAAATGGAAGGTGATTTCAGCTTATTGGTTTGGTTTAACCAAGTGGCTAAATTGATTCCACCTAAAGTACCAAAACCAGTGAAAGAAAAAATTGCCTTGGCGCGTCAGTTTCTTAAAGAAAAGACAGGTCGCTAATTTTGCTTGACGTATAGAAACTGGTGATTAAAACGCATCAGTTTCTTACTAAATAAAAGAATGAAAATAAAAAATATGTATTTAATTTTATTTTCTAATCGTCTATTCAACGGATGTGCCCAGTTAAAACCAACACCTGCCACAACTTTAATTGATCTCTATATTTTGAATAAAACCGTGACACACATTGTTGAAGTTAGGGGGGATTTATCAAAAGGTCAGTTTTACTTTAATCAATAGTTACCTGCATTTTTAACACTGCATCAGTATTGACCAAGTTCACAAGATACAGACTTGATGATTGAGGTGATAGATCAGCAAGGACTGACGTATCGAAAGCATATGGACTTTGTGATTGAAAAGAGCACAAGTAGGTCAACTCCAAGTGAAAATTGACCTAACATTGGAAGTTATAACTTCAATCAATTTTTCTGTGCAATCGAAATCATATGGATTATTCCACTTCTAAATTAAAGGTCACAGGTCCATCATTGACCAAGTGAACTTTCATATCGGCAGCGAAAACACCCGTTTGTATATGTTCAAACTGGGTCTTGGCATATTCAACCAGTTGATCATAGAGTGCTTCAGCCTCACTTGGCGGCATCGCAGGACCAAAATCAGGGCGTAAGCCTTTTTGAGTTTGTGCCATGAGGGTAAATTGTGAAACCAGTAAAATGCCACCACCAGCTTGGCTGACATTCCAGCCCATTTTGCCTTGTTCATCATCAAAAAAACGATATTTCAAAATTTTATCAATCAGCTTTTTGCCTTTTTCAAAATTATCATCTTTTCCTAGACCTAAAAAAACCAAGATACCCGATTGAATTTCACCTGTGATTTGACCATCAACAACTACTTTTGCTTGTAAAACCCGTTGTAATAACGCACGCATATTTGAACCATGACTGATATTTTTTAACCATATGAATTTTATCAAATTTATGCGCTTAATAATTGAAATGACTGAAAAGATATAATGTATTGAAAAATATCGAAATTATAGAAGATTGATTTAACAATCTATTTATACGGTTATTTTTATAATAAAAAAATTTATCCATTAAAGGCAATTATATAATAAATCTCTTGCGAAAATATGCTTGTACCTAATTTTTGAACTAACGAAAAGCTTATACAATTATAGCCTTTAGTTGTTTGAATTTTGACTAAAGCAAGAGGTGTTTTAAGCTCGAATTAGAGTTGTGAAGCGGTTATTGGGCAGTTGGAAAATTTTCAAACATAGATGATGTTGAATAAATCTTTTTGCAAATTTTCGCTATTCAAAAATATTGAAGAAATGTAAAGTGCATAAAAAATAGATGAATTTGAATTATAATTAAATTATAATTTAGTTATAATTAATCATAGAAGAGAGACGCATGGAAAATAAAACTGCACGATTGACTATTTTGATTGATCCGATCAAAAAGAAAGCATTTGAAGACTTATGTAACCAACAAGATATCACACCATCGCAAGTTGTACGTCAACTGATCCGTGAATACTTACAATCACATGGCGTAGATTATGCGACCAAATTGAAAAATAATACTGCGGATAAAAATCAATAAATTAAATAATAATGTTCATTTAGTTATTTTGGCAAAATGATAAAACTACCACCACGAAATGTGGTGGTAGCTAATTCTACTTAAGAAAAATCAAGTTCTTTTTCAAACGCACGTAATTCATGGCGTGCCATCGCAAGGTTAGATTTTTGACGATCTAAAACCAAATATAAAAATAACTCATCATTACGGTCTAAAGGGCGTAACAAGTGATATTGCTTGCCTAAAGTAATTAGAATATCTTCAATTTTATCATTAAGTTTTAGTGCATTAGCAACTTTGCGCTTTGCACGAATTACTTCAGTATTTCCTGCTGCTGCAAGTTCTAAATCTAAGCCTGTACCTGCAGCTCCTAGTGCTAAACCACTTGAACTGTCGACTAATGCTGCTGCGATAAAACCATCAATTTCATTTAATGCACTTAAATTAAGTTTTGACATAAGGATTTCCTAATTTGACCCCATTTATTTTGAAAATATAAAAAGTATTTTTAGATTTTGACATTTTTAAATACATTTATATCTTATTTAATGTTAATTAAAAAAATATTTAATTTCAATATATATTAATGATAAAATATTAAATATTATTTTATTACAATATAATTATAACTATTTGAATATTTCATGGTATTTAAAAATTGAAAGTCGTCAGATTTTTGTTAAAAACGCAAGATCATCTATTTTTTGATTTGCAAGTTTTGATTAAGTTTTTATAGTGAGAAGATACAGATTAATTGGATCGAATATGCAACCCATCATTCAGTCATTGCTTGATACGGATTTGTACAAATTTACAATGTTGCAAGTGGTACTTCATAAATTTCCACAAACACATAGCGTATACCATTTCCGTTGCCGAAATTTACAAGATACCGTATATCCATTGACGGATATTTTAGATGATTTGAATGAACAGCTAGATTATCTTTGTCAGCTCAACTTTAAAGAAGACGAATTACAATATCTACGCACGCTACGTTTTATCAAAAGTGACTTTGTTGATTATTTAGAATTATTTCAACTCAAGCGCCGTTTTATTAAAGCAGGTATTGATGCAGAAGGACGTTTGGACATTTGGGTAGAAGGTCCCATGGTTCAAGCAATGATGTTTGAAATTTTTGTATTGGCTATTGTCAATGAACTCTATTTTCGCCGTATTCGTTCAGATGAGGTCTTGGCAGAAGGTGAGCGTCGTTTACAAGCCAAAGTGGTTCTGATGCAAAAATATGAAGCACAGATTCAACCAAATGATCCTCCATTTTTAGTTTCTGACTTCGGGACACGTCGCCGTTATAGTCTAGATTGGCAACGTCATGTGATTCAAACTTTTCATAAAGCTGCACCAAGTATTTTCCGTGGAACCAGTAATGTTCTCATTGCGAAAGAACTCAATATTTTCCCAATAGGCACCATGGCACATGAGTTTTTACAAGCTTTCCAAGCGTTAGATGTACGTCTACGAGATTTTCAAAAATCAGCATTAGAAACATGGGTGCAAGAGTATCGTGGTGACTTAGGTATTGCCCTCACAGATGTTGTGGGAATGGATGCATTCTTACGTGATTTTGATTTATATTTTGCGAAATTATTTGATGGCTTACGTCACGACAGTGGTGATCCATTTACGTGGGGAGATAAAGCATATGGGCATTATCGTAAACTCAAAATTGACACCAAAACCAAAATGTTAACTTTTAGTGATGGTTTAGATTTAGAGCGGGCTTGGGCACTTTACCAATATTTTAAAGACCGTTTTCAAGTGAGTTTTGGGATTGGCACTAACTTGACCAATGATATGGGACAAACACCGCTTAATATTGTGTTAAAACTAGTGGAGTGTAATGGTCAGTCTGTGGCAAAAATTTCTGACAGTCCAGGAAAAACAATGACGGATAATGATACCTTTTTAGCCTATCTACGTCAGGTTTTTGAAATTGCTGAGCCAAGCAATTAGAAGAAAAACGATAGCTGATTTTTTGCTAAAGAAATGCAGGAAATCAGCTAAACCGTAAAAAAGACTATGCTAAGATGGTTAAAATAATCCTGCTAAAATTCAAAAAATCGTATGACTGCTCCCATTTTTAATTTTGATTTGTTGGTTGAAGCTGAACAGCTTGTTCCTTATTTAGGACACGAAAAATTACGCATTGTTGATTTAAGCCGTAGCTCGGTTTATGAACAATTACATATTCCACATGCACTACATCTTAAGCCACAGTATTTAGTGCGACAAGAAGAACATGCTTCGGGTTTATTGCCTGATGAACAAGGTTTAGCTGCTTTAATAGAATACTTAAACATTTCTCCTGAGCATCATGTGGTGGTTTATGATGATGAAGGCGGTGCGTGGGCTGGGCGTTTGATTTGGAACTTACAGTGTTTAGGCTTTGAACATGTCAGTTTACTGAATGGCGGTATTCATGCATGGTTAGGTGCAGGCTTGCCAACTTCATCTGAGGTTGAAGCATTCACAAAAGTAGAAAATTTGGTTCAGGTGGATTTGCAACATATAGAAAAATATAGAATCGAATATGATCAATTATTAGAAAAAGTACAACAAAACGCAGTACAAGTCTGGGATTGCCGTACGACAGAAGAATATACAGGACAACGCTTAGCAGCAAGACGTGGTGGTCATATTCCAAATGCACGACATTTTGAATGGAGTACTGCAATTAATCGTCAAAATCATTTAAAATTGCATCCTTTAGAACGCACGCAACAACGTTTAGAACAATTGGGCTTTCATTTAGATCAACCTGTGGTGGTGTATTGTCAATCACATCATCGTTCAGGCTTAGCGTATATCTTAGGTCGATTACTCGGTTGGAACATTCAAGCTTATGATGGTGCGTGGAGCGAATGGGGCAACCGCCTCGACAGTCCTATTATTAGTGGAGAATCACCTTCGTGAGTCTAACCTCAAACTTAAAAAAACAACTTTTTATTCGTGCTCAAAATTTAGTACCGCAACAACAACTCAGCCGTGTGGTGGGTAAACTTGCAGCTAGTGAAAATCCATTGGTTAAAAATGTCGTCATTCAAGCGTTTAAAGCACAATATGGCATTGATATGTCGATTGCACAGCAAAGTGATGCATTAAAATATAAATCATTTAATGAGTTTTTTACCCGTGCTTTAAAAGAGGGTGTGCGTGAAATTGATACAGATGCAAATAGTATTGTTTCACCTGCGGATGGTGCAATTTCCCAATTAGGTCAAGTGAAAGAAGGCGATGTATTTCAAGCCAAAGGTCAAAGTTTTTCAGTTGAAAAATTGATTGGTGATCCGCAGCTTGCAGCACCGTTTAAAAATGGTGAGTTTGCGACCGTCTATTTGTCACCACGTGATTATCATCGTGTGCATATGCCTTTTGCAGGCACATTAACTGAAACGTTATATATTCCAGGTGAATTATTTTCTGTCAATCAAACGACTGCGGAAAATGTGCCAGATTTGTTTGCCCGTAATGAACGTATGGTGTGTTTGTTTGATACAGAATTAGGTCGTATGGCTGTTGTTTTGGTGGGTGCAATGATTGTTGCAGGCATCGAAACTGTAGCAACAGGTAAGGTGAAACCATCGGGTCGCTTGGAACTCAACCATCATGAGTTAAAACTTGAAAAAGGTGATGAGTTAGGACGCTTCTATTTAGGTTCAACCGCGATCGTTTTATTTGAACAAGGTAAAATGAATTGGGATGCACAATTTAAAGCGAACTCCGTGGTTGTCATGGGTGAGGCTTTAGGGCATATCCTATAAGTATTTAAAAATACTCAGTTTGAGTAAAGGTGAAGAAGATTATATTCTTCACCTTTTGTTTATTCTAAGATGTAGATTAGAGCAAAAATTATTCAGGGTTATATAAGCGTTCTTTAGGGAATACCACTCTAAATGTAGAGCCTTGATTTTCAATAGAATCAATTTCTAAATAAGCATTATGTTGCATCAGTACGTGTTTCACAATCGCTAAACCTAGACCTGTGCCACCTGTTTGTCGGCTACGTGCACTGTCTACTCGATAGAAACGTTCAGTTAAGCGAGGTAAATGTTTAGGGTCAATACCGATCCCTGTATCTTGTACTGTGAAATAACCATGTAACCCATCATCATGCCATCCCATTGTAACTGAGCCCCCTTTAGGCGTGTATTTGATGGCATTGGTAATTAAATTACTAAAAGCACTCGCAAGTTCAGTATCAGAGCCGATCAAGTCACAATGGCTGTCGATGTCTAAATTGAGCGTATGTCCATAATCGACGTTATAGGCTTGCGCATCATCAAACAATTGATTCATTAAACTCGGCATTTCAATGATTTGATTTTTAGCAATTTGTTTATTGCCTTCAAGACGTGACAAGAGCAATAAATCATTCACTAGGGCATTCATACGTCGCGTTTGTGATTGCATTTGATCAAAAGCACGTTTCCAACGTGGGTTTAAATCTTCTTGATCAGTAAATGTTTCAATATAACCACTGAGAACCGTGAGCGGTGTGCGTAATTCATGTGAAATATTATCGACAAAGTCTTTACGCATTTGTTCTAAGTTATGAATTCGGGTTACGTCATAAGCGACCAATAAACGACTTTCACTGCCGAAGCGAGTGAGTTTGATCTGTACATAATGCTCGTCGTAAACCGTTGATTTTATTTTTATTCCGTCAGGATATTGATCAATATTGTTAAAATATTCAATAAATCCAGGTTGGCGAATAATGGTCAATAAATTGCGACCACGATCAAGCATTTGGATGCCAAGTAATTTTTCAGCCGCAGGATTCCACCATTCGATTTGATGTAACTCGTCAGTTAAAACGACAGCTTCTGCTAACGCAACCAAGGATGATTGTGCCCGATCAATTAACCCGACCATTTCGGCTTGAACAACACGTTCTTGACGTTGGGCACGATACACATTAAATAGCAATGCACCCCAAATTCCATTTAAATTCGGTGGCACATCATAAGGACGGTTAGAAATCCACTCATTGACCAAATATAACGAGCGAAGTTGCAAAATAAAAAAAATTGCAAAAGAGAAAGAAATACAGAGCCAAAAGTACCCAATCCCAAAACCGATAAAGCATCCGATGACGAATAAAAATGCTAACAGTCTTAAATCTTGTTTAGCAAAAGTCCATAAACTGCTGTAACGAAATCGTTTATGTTCACGTGCAAGATCTGGGACGGGGTAGGGTTCATACATAAAAAACTGACCTAAATTTAGCCTAAAGCGACATCAGCACGTGTCGAAAAACGATAGCCTGTACCGCGAACGGTTTGTACGTAACGATCTGCAGCATAGGGTTCTAATACTTTGCGCAAACGGCGGATATGTACATCAATAGTACGGTCTTCAATATAGACGTTACCGCCCCATACTTGGTCAAGCAACTGTGCACGTGTATATGCTCGTTCAGGATGAGTCATAAAGAAAGCCAATAAACGGTATTCTGTTGGTCCCATTTCTAAAATACTGTCACCAAAGCTGACACGTTGACTGACAGGGTCGAGGATTAGACCATTGGCATCAATCGATTTTTCACCACTAAGTGCATTGGCACGACGTAGCACGGCTTTAATACGAGAAACCAATTCACGCGTTGAAAAGGGTTTAGTCATATAGTCATCAGCCCCTGCATCTAAGCCTTGCACTTTATGATCTTCTTCACCTCGTGCAGTGAGCATAATTACAGGGATTTCAGCCAAGTTCTCATCACGTTTTAAGCGGCGGCACAAGTCCACACCACTAATTCCGCCAGGCATCATCCAGTCTAATAGGATGAGTGAAGGGCGTTGATCGACAATCATTTGATGTGCTTGTTTGGCATCTTCTGCTTGTAAGCATTGGAAACCTGCCATATCTAATGAGGTATGGATCATTTCGCGAATTGGAAGTTCGTCATCGACGATTAAAATATAGTCATCTTTCACAACGCAATATCCTATGTATGAACGGTGTACCGTTTTATTATTTATGACAGGCTTATTACAAAGATTAATTATGACAGTATCATTGCAAAAAAAACATATTGGCTATTTTTTGCAAAACTTTGTGACAAAACTTTTGAATTTGTATGCTAAATCCATAAAATAATGGTCGACATTGATTTTTCATATCGGGATGAAAAATTTAAAGGTTGAGAAGTTCAGGTATATTTAAGCACTTTGTTTTTCAGAAAAAGATTCTAATAATGAAAAAAATACTGCTTCACAGGCAAAGACCACTTGTTCTACAGAAAGCTTAAAACCACCCATGACCCAACGCACTGCAATTTGTGTGACATAGCCATTTAAGCCAGTCGAGACCAATGAAATTTCCTGTTCGCTGTGGTTGATCTGCGGCATCATTAACATGACAAAAGCTTGAATCATACGGTCAAAGCGACTCATGGTTTCATGGATTGTTGCCTGATTGTGCAACTCTTGCACCAACATCGCATCGACATAAATGATGCGTGCCATACGTGGGTCAGCTTTGAGCATAGAAAATAATGCAAATAAGCCCGAATGAATCATTTTTTTAGGTTCAGGAGAAGCTTGCATGACCCCTTGCATCACGTTGTGTTGCAATTGATCAATCAATTGTAAAAAGATGGTTTGAAATAGCTCTTCGCTTTTTTTAAAAGATTCATAGAAATAGCGTTCAGTCAGTTTAGCTTCGTTACAGACGTCTTTCACGGTAACTGAAAAAAATCCTTGTGTGCCATAGGTTTCAATACCCGCTTCAATCAGTTTTTCACGGCGAGCTAACTTTCGTTCAGAAAGAGACATACCTTTAAATTGTCTTTCTTTTACCATTTTTTTAGATGTATTTTCGTTCTGAGCATGTTGCATCGTTTCATTTAATACGTGTGTAGTCATATGAATTTGTGCCAAATTAAGTGTGCAAATAGCAATATTTGATCAATAAAAATAGTTGAAATTTACGTCATACTTCTGAGCAACTCATCAACATTGAAAAGCTTAACATATTATATTGACAATAGTCATTGTCAAAATTATAGTGTAGCTGTGAGTGTATGTATAGAAAAAGTACATACAGAAAGAATTCAAACAAGGAAACTCAATGAAAAATTTTAAAAATAAAGTCGCTGCAATTACAGGTGCAGGCTCAGGTATGGGACAACAACTGGCAGTTCTATTGGCAAAAGCAGGTTGTCATTTGTCCATCAGTGATGTCAATGAAAAGGGCTTGGCCGAAACTGTTGAATTATTAAAAGCATATGATGTACGAGTAACATCAAAAAAAGTAAACGTAGCAAAACAGCCTGAAGTTAAGGCTTGGGCAGAAGAAACGGTGAAAGATCATGGCTCTGTCAACATGATCTTTAATAATGCCGGTGTAGCGCTGGGTGCAACCGTCGAGGGTGAAACATACGAAGAATTAGAGTGGATCGTGGGGATTAACTTTTGGGGCGTGGTTTATGGTACGAAAGAGTTTTTACCATACATCAAGCAAACAGGTGAGGGGCATATCATCAATACTTCAAGTATCTTTGGTTTAACTGCTCAGCCAACGCAGTCGGGTTATAACGCAACGAAGTTCGCGGTACGTGGTTTTACTGAGTCTTTACGCCAAGAACTTGATATTGAAAAATGTGGCGTGAGTGCACTATGTGTACACCCAGGGGGTATTCGTACCAACATTGCCAACGATGCGCGTATGAACGACAGCTTAAAATCATTGGGTATGAGTCCTGATAAATCAGCGAAAGCATT
Source organism: Acinetobacter sp. 251-1 (assembly GCF_030329305.1). Taxonomy (NCBI): domain Bacteria; kingdom Pseudomonadati; phylum Pseudomonadota; class Gammaproteobacteria; order Moraxellales; family Moraxellaceae; genus Acinetobacter; species Acinetobacter sp. 251-1. Next base: position 46,654 of record NZ_JACANS010000014.1, read on the forward strand.
TAATAAACTGTTGCGTAAACCTGCGGTCGAAGCTGCACAAGAAATTTTGGATGCAGTTTTAGCAGACAAACGCCGTTTATTGATTGGTGGCGATGCGGTGATTGTTGATTTGGCACAACGTTTATTACCAACAGGTTATCAGAAACTGGCTACAGGTTTGACCAAGTTAACCAAGCGTTTTGAACCAAAATAATAGGTTTAGACCACAAAAAACCGTCATTTATGACGGTTTTTTTTTCGCCACGTAAAGACAGGAAGGGATTTAAATTACTGCAAAATAATCAAAATTTGCTGCAAAATTCATTTTTGACAAGATTAATTTAGATGATTTTCTTAATTGTGTGAGTGGCTTCAGCGCTAAATCATTTTAATTTTTTTATTTATTTAAAATACAGCATAAAAATGTCACTTATTTGACAGATTGGAATAAGGACTTTTGGCAAGATCAAGCCATAGACAATTTTGTTCTTATTTAATGATAAAATTTTGAGGAAATAACAATGAGCTATAGCTATCAACACATTCAAGTCAAACCCATCACAGGTCGAATCGGTGCGGAAATTTCGGGTGTAAAATTATCTGGACAATTAGAGGATCAGGTTATTGCTGAAATTAATCAAGCATTGTTGCAATACAAAGCGATTTTCTTTAAAGCACAGCAGCATTTGGATGATGCAGAACAAGAAGCATTTGCTGCACGTTTGGGAACACCACTGAATCATCCTACTGTACCCATTAAAAATGGTTCTAAACATATTTTAGAGTTAGATTCAGCGCACGGTGCACGTGCAGATAGTTGGCATACCGATATTACTTTTTTAGATGCTTACCCTAAAGCCTCGATTTTACGTAGTGTGATTGCACCTGAAGCAGGTGGTGATACTGTTTGGGCAAATACTACATCGGCATATGCATCATTACCTGAACCTTTAAAAGCCTTGGCTGATACGCTTCGTGCGGTACATAGTAACGATTATGATTATGCCAGTGGTGAGCTGACCATTAATAAAGAAGCGTTGGCAAAGTATAGAAATTTCTTTAAATCTACAGAATATGAAACTGAGCATCCTTTAGTACGTGTACATCCTGAAACAGGTGAAAAAACCTTGGTCTTAGGGCATTTTTTCAAACGTTTTGTCGGTTTTAATAGTAAAGATTCACGTAAATTATTTGATTTATTTCAAAGTTATGTCGTAAAACAGGAAAATATTGTCCGTTGGCGTTGGGAAGCAGGTGATGTTGCAATTTGGGACAACCGTGCAACACAGCATCGCGCAATCAATGATTATGGTGATCAACACCGTGTAGTACGCCGTGTGACCTTAGAAGGTGATATTCCTGTCGGCGTGGATGGACGTTTAAGTCAAACAATTGTGAAAGAAGAAAAATTTGATATCAAGGATTATCGTTTGAGTGAAGAAGGGGTATATGAAAAAGTTTCATAAGTACAGATAAAATTTAAAATAACTTTGCATAAAATAAGCGTTGAACAGCAGAATAAATCATTAGATCAATTTTTGTTCTCCATCTAATATTAAATAAAATATTAGATGGATACTTTTATGCAATATTATGACTTAAACTCTGTTTCTAATTTTGATGTTTTAAAAAATATTTTTAAAAGTTTGTCAGGAGATAATATTAAATATATTTTGGATTATGCTTATATTAAAAAATATCAAAAAAATGAATTAATTTTAAATAAAGAAAATTGTTCGAAAGCACTTTATATTCTATTGAATGGTATTATTCATGTTGGATATTTAAGTGTATCTGGACGTTTTCATGCTTTTAATTATTTTTCAGAAAAAAATTTAATCAATGCACTGCCTTGTTTAAAAGGGCACATTATTGATTATGACTATTATGCATTTAATCAAGTGCGTGTTTTGGTGATTCCAAAGCAGATTTTTTTAGAAGAATTAAAGAATAACAATGGTTTAAAACAAGATGTATTTGACCTTATTGCACTCAGAATGCATCACCTTATTGCCGAAATTAAGTTTTTGCATGTTGCTAATTTACATCAAAAAATCTGTAAGACTTTGTTAAATCTGGCATTGCAATATGGTCTGCATCATCCTTTAGGGATAGAAATTTATTTAAAAATATCACAGCATGATTTAGCCGATTTATTATCTACTTCCAGACAAACAATTAATAAAGAAATAAAAAACCTAGTGGGTTTAAATATTATTGAGTGGCAGTATGAAAATATTGTTATTAAAGATCTTCAGTATTTGAAATATAAAGTCAATGATATTTAAAATATTAATTTTTTATTTTATTAAAAGTGATATTAAAATATTTTTATATTATTTTTGAATATTATGAAAATATTACATATTAATTTCTAAGTTAAATTAGGAGTTAATGATGACCATTCAATCTATCAATGTTAGAAATCAGTTAAAAGGTACAATCCAAGAAATTATTAAAGGTGATGTCGTTTCTGAGGTCGATGTCGTTACGGCATCAGGTATTTTTACTTCAGTCATTACGACTCGTTCTGTGGAACAACTTGAGTTACAAGTCGGAAGCCAAGTGATTGTGCTGATTAAATCGACTGATGTATCACTTGCAAAGCTGTAGGTGTATACGTTTGATGAAGAAAAATTTTAAATATGTTCTCACAACGGTGAGTTTATTGAGTGCAGTATTTCATTAAGCCATGCCGATAGCGATGTTCAGCAGTTACAACAGCAGGTTGCACAGCTTGAAAGTTCCTTACAACAGTTAAAAAGTGAAATTAACCGTTTAAAAAATCAATCGACTGAACAAAATTCACCAGTGACTTCCGTTGCAGAATCGATAGAACCATCTACTACAGAGCTTGCTACGGAAAATTTAGCTGAAAACGCAGATCAGCGTTATGTCACGCAGGCTGAATTTCAAGGCATGCAAAGTGATTTGGAAAATTATAAGTACCAAGTTCAACGTGAACGAGACACCAAGACGGCGTTGTCAACCCGTCAGTTGTTGATCAATGGGGTAGTGCAAGCCAAAGCTGCTTATGTGGATGAATCACAACATATCAACCCCAATGGCAAAAATACGATGACAGCGGTGAATGATCGTCATTCATCCTTTGATTTGGGTGCGGTGCAAATTGGTTTTAGTGGCAATTTATATAAAGATTATAACGAGGGAAAAAACTTAGACTTTAATTTGCGTTTTGGTACTTCACCGCAGTCAGGTACAAATAACAGTTATTTAAATTTATTAGATGCACAGCTGATCTATAACATATTACCCACCATAAGTTTAGACACAGGACGTTTGAGTGCCACTTTGGGTCAGCAACTTTTGCCTTTTGGGCAAGAAGTACAAGCAACTGAAGACTTAAAACCAACGATTAACAACGCACTGTTTAGCTTACCAGGTTATGGCTACGGTTTGGCACTGCGGGAAGTGGGTTTGATTGTGCGTGGTGATGCATTTCCAACTGTAGATTATGGCTATAACTACCGTTCACCGATGTTGAGTTATGCCTTTGGTTTGGTCAATGGTAATGGAGCAAATAAGTCAGATGACAATGATGATAAAAATTTTGTTGGGCGTTTACGTTACACCTTACCTGCTGAATATAACTCTTGGTTACGTGAACTGAGCTTTGGCGTGTCTTGGTATCAGGGCAAAAGCAATTTATTTGATTTAAGTGGTACTGAAGCGAGCTTTGCAGGCAAAGGTGATGTCCTGCGTAAAGGTTTTGATATTTATTACAACCACCATCCTTTTGGCGTGACCTATGAATATGTACAGGGTGAAGACGATACTTTCATTAATGCCACAGGCGGTGTCTATAACCGTAAAAGTGAAGCACATACAGGTACGTTATTTTGGAATTTTGGTGAGCAATTTGTCAAAGGTTTCCGTAATCAAGGTCGCTATGACGACTGGTGGCCGAAATCCTATCAAAGCTTTTACCGTTTTGACAGCATCGACCGAGATACCCATCTAGATCATCAAAAGATAGATATTCACAGTATTGGTTTAAATGCATTTTTTGCTGAAATGACTAAATTTCAGCTCAATTTTAATCACGTAGACAATCAAATTATCAACCAAAAATATAACGAACTGGTTGCGCAGTTCCAATATGGCTTTTAGTCAAAATTTTAAAATTTAAAGAGGAATATACAATGTCAGCATGGTCAAAAATACTCGTAGGTAGCGTATTGGCAACAACGACTTTATTTTCAAGCGCACAGATTTTTGCCGCAGAAGTAAAGCCAACAGTCATTCGTTTAGCCACCCCTTATGTCGGTACAGGTAATCGACCTGTGGGCTATAGTAATTATTATTCAACCACACAAACATTAGGCTTGATTGAAAAAGAATTTCAAAAAGATGGTATTAAGATTCAGTGGAATAACTTTAAGGGTGCAGGTCCTGCAATTAATGAGTCTTTTGCCAATGGTCTCGTGGATATCACTTGGTTAGGCGACTTACCGTCTTTAATTGGTAAAGCCAGTCGTTTAGATACACGTTTAATTGCTGTGGGTGGAACCAATGACAATGCTTATTTAGCTGTGCCAACAGGTTCAACTGCGAAATCATTTGCCGATTTAAAAGGTAAAAAAATTGGTTTTTTTAAAGGTACCAGCATCCATTTATCTTTGATTAGTACATTGAAAAGACAAGGTTTATCTGAAAAAGACTTCCGTTTTGTCAATACCGATGGTGCAGTGGGTTATTCAGCTTTAGCGAGTGGTGACTTAGATGCGATTTGGAGTAATCAGACTTTATTTCCTGTTGTCGATCGAGGAATTGCCAAAATTATTTATAGCACCAAACAAGAACCTGCAGTAAATCGGCTTTCGGGCTATGTCTTAGTTAATTCAAAATTTGAACAGAAATACCCCGAAACTGTACAACGGATTGTTAATGTATTGGTGAAACAAGCTGCTTGGGAAAGTAATCCTGCCAATAAAACCGAGCTTTTTAAACTCTGGTCAAAATCAGGCTTGCCTTATGCCAACTTTGACAAAGCATACGCAGGTGTAGATTTGAAACGACATAGTTCTCCTATTTTTGATGGCTATAACGTTGCACTGATCAAGCAAAAATTAAAAGCAGGGCAAGACCTTAAATTGATTCGTGGCAATATTGATGTTGATCGTTGGATTGAGCCTAAATATGTTAATAATGCATTGAAAACACTGAATTTACAGACATTTTGGACACCTCAAGGTGCGAGTGCTAAATAAGCCCTCGTATTTTTTGTAACAGGAGATTTAAAAATGTCTCAGGATATTCTTTTAAAACAAAGCACTGTACATAACACTCAAATAGTATCGGCAAAAACAATTTCTTTGACTTTCTTTTTGAAAAATAAACTTCTATTGAGTTGGGTAGTTGGTGCAATTTTCCCTTTGTTTGTGCTGTGGCTTTGGCATATTTCAGTTGAAAAAAATTGGGTCAATCCATTGCTTTTACCTGCACCCGACTTAGTTTGGACTGCCCTGAAGGATTTGTATCGTAGTGGTGAGTTATGGGCAAATTTAAGTATTAGTCTGACAAGAATCGCTTACGGATTTAGTGCAGGAATCGTGATTGCGCTTATTTTAGGTTTGAGCATGGGGCTTTCTCGTACAGTCGAAGCCTATGTATGGCCGACGTTTAAAGTGATTAATTTGATTCCTGTGGTGGGGTGGATTCCTTTGCTGATCTTATTGGTTGGCATAGATGAAGCTTTAAAAATTATCTTAATTGCAAAATCTGCTTTAGTGCCAATGACCATTAATGTGTTTAAAGGTGTACGCAATATTCCCACTGCACTGACAGAGGTCGCGAATGTCTATCAACTCAATACATGGTCTCGCTTTAAATATTTGGTATTACCTGGGGCATTTTTAAGTTTTATCGGTGGATTACGCTTATCTCTCGCTAGCGCATGGGGGGCATTGGTTGCAGTCGAGCTGCTTGCATCGAGTGAGGGCATTGGTTATCTCATGGTCTATGGGCGACAAATCTTTCAGCTTGATGTGGTGATGGCAACCGTCATTGTGATTGGTGTAGTGGGTTTTGCTTTTGATTTAATTATTCGTTTGATTCAGAAGCGTTTTTCAGCATGGACAACCCAAAAATAATGGAGAAAATGATGAAAAAAATAGACTTGAGAGCATGGGTGATTCCGCTCATTTTATTGTTCATTTGGACTGTTGTCAGCAATAAAAATTGGATGGATCGTGCCTTGTTGCCCTTACCACAAGACGTATGGCAGGTTTTTTTAGACAGTTGGCAGTCTAAAGAGCTGTTTGAAAATATTGCCTATAGTTTGCTGCGTAATACCACGGGCTTTATTGCAGGTGGCATTTTAGGTGCAGCTTTGGGATTGTTTTTAGGCTTAAATATTTGGGCAGATCGTTTTTTTTCACCGACCCTAAATGCCATTAAACATGTGGCAGTCTTTGCTTGGATTCCACTGATGATCATGTGGTTTGGTAATGGTGAACTCTCCAAAATTATTTTTATTGCACTAGTGGTGTTTTATCCCGTATTTTTTAATACCTATGATGGCGTGAAAAATGTCTCAGAAAAAAATAAAGAAGTTGCACAAATTTTTCAATTGAGTCGTTCGACCCGCTTTTTTAAAGTGATTTTACCTTCGGCGGCACCGAGTATTTTTGCGGGTTTAAACATTGCCTTGGTGTTTTCTTGGGTCGCTACCATTGGTGCAGAATATTTCTTTGTGGCAGCACCAGGTGTGGTTAATCCTATTTTAGATGGACAGAATCTCTTCCAAATGGAAACCGTACTGTATGGGATGAGCATCATTGCTTTGGTGGGTTTGGTCTTTTCAAAAATTGCACAATATTTTGAAAATTATAATTTACGTTGGCGCCAAGGCACACACAAATAAGAGGATAGAACATGAAGCAGAAAGAGAGTGTTGCAGGACAGGTTAGCATTCAAAATTTAAATAAATCTTTTCACGGTGAGCAGCAAGATTTACACGTACTTGAACATATTAATTTAGACATTGCTGCCGGCGAATTTATCAGCATCGTGGGCAATAGTGGCTGTGGAAAATCGACTTTACTGAGATTATTGGTCGGTCTAGATGCCAATTTTGAAGGCTCTATTGAAATTGATCATCAACCGATTCAGGGAACAAGTTTGGATCGTGGCATTGTTTTTCAAGATCACCGCTTATTTCCATGGTTGACGGTTGAACAAAACATTGCATTAGCATTGGAAAAAAGCCCATTTACAGCGGCTGAAAAACAAGAATTGATCGATTATCACTTAGCACTTGTACAGCTCACTGCATTTAAACATACCTACCCGAGTCAACTCTCAGGTGGGATGAGTCAACGTGTAGCAATTGCACGTAGTTTAGTGAATCGTCCACGTATTTTATTATTGGATGAGCCCTTTGGTGCTTTGGATGCATTGACACGTTCTAATTTACAACAAGAACTACAAAGTATTTTATTGTCAGAAAAAGTCACCACGATTTTAGTAACCCATGATGTTGAGGAAGCTGTGTTGTTGGGTGATCGTATTGTGGTGATGCAACCAAATCCGGGGCGAATTAAACGTATTGTGAATGTTGATTTGGAGCGTCCTCGACGTCGAGAGGATTATCGTTTGACAGCTTTAAAACATGACATTTTGCAGGATTTTACAGCTCAGCAGGTGAGATCTGAGCCGCATGAGTTAGAGCGTTACGGGCTGGCATGGTAAAGTCAATTGAGTAAATAAAAAATGCCCATGAAAGGGCATTTTTTATTTTTAGAAGTATAACGATCTGATTCTTTAGATTAAATCCATTAAATCAACGTTTGAATCGCTTTTTTCTTCCAAACAAATTGATAATAAAGAGCTTGCATTAAACATAATGATATAAAAGCCAAAGCATATGCATACCAAATACCTTTTAAGCCCCACCATTCACTAAACAAATAAGCGGCAGGCACTTCGATCAGTAAAATAGCGCAGATATTTAAAATCATCGGTACAGTCACTGTACCACTGGCACGCATAATCGATGCAAAAATTGAACCCGCACCAAAAAATAGAATCGACCATAGCACAATAAATAATAAACTTTGTCCAAGTTCGATCACACTTGGATCTGTAATAAATAGCGCCATTAAATATTTAGAAAATAAATATGCCAAAATCACCAAACTGCCTGTGATCACAACATTCATAATCAATGACGTACGTGTCACTTTACGTAGTAGTTCTGATTTTCCTGCACCGATGGCTTGAGCAGCAAAAATTGATGCTGCGATTGAAATGGATAAAGCAGGGAACTGAATGTAATTGAGCACTTGATTGACTGCGCCGTATGCAGCGGTGGCATGAGAACCATAATGATTCACCAGCCCAATAATCACGAGACCTGCAGCAGAGGTCGTCACCATTTGGATCCCTGTTGGGATACCTAAACGTAAAATAATTTTGCTGAGTTCAGGATGATATCGAATATGGCTGAGCAAGGCTTTATCAAGTTTTAAAGCATGATCACGATAATGAAGATAAAAAGCTAAAAATCCTAAAACGGCGATATAACCAATACTGGTCGCAATGGCTGGAGCGATGATGCCAAGTTGAGGAAAGCCAAAATAACCTGCAATCAAAATAGGTGTCACAATCACACCGATAACAATGGTCAGACCAGAAGCAATCAATGGTGTGGTACTGTCACCTACACCACGTAAAATCGAGGTATAGATAATATAAATAAACAATAATGGACTACCTGCAAGCATCCATTGTACATAAGGCAAAGACAAATGCATGACATCAGGGTCGGTGCCTAAAAGTAGTAAAATTTGTTTGGCACTGATCACACCGAGTAAAGCAATCATACAACCGCCAATCAAGGTCATAAACAGCGTTGAACCGACCACCATTTTAACTTTTTCAAGGTTTTTTGCTCCCCATGCTTGTCCCACTAAAACAGTCGCGCCTGCGGACAGTCCAATCACAAAAGCCAACAAGAAAAACAAAATTGGAAAAAATACTGAAATTGCAGCAATCGCATTTACCCCCATCATTTGTCCAACAAAGATGGTATTCATCGTGCCTGAGAGGTTTTGTAGAATATTGGTTGCAATCAAAGGAACTAAAAAAATAAGGAAACCTTTCCAAAATTTTTGATGATGCAATAAATTATCTTTTGCTGACATTTTTGCTATTTTGTCCAATCCATTGAAATTATTTTATTCCTCAAAATATCATAATTATAAAAAAAAGCCTTAGCTTTTAAGTAACTAAGGCTTCATATTTTACTGCAAATATGTGCTTAAACTTGGCTCAAAATTTCACACGCTTGTGTCAAGGTGGCTTCCTTTTTGGCAAAACAAAAGCGAATTAAACGTAAATCTTGTGGAGCAGTTTGATAAAAAACGGATACGGGAATCGCCACGATTTTATGTTGTTCTGCTAAAAACTTGCACATCTCGACGTCATTTAAATCAGGGCGAATTTCGGAATAATCGACATTTTGAAAATAAGTCCCTTGTGAGGGCGTAAATTTAAAACGAGATTGCTGTAAGCCGATATTAAAATAATCTCGTTTTTGTTGATAAAAACTCGATAAATTCTCAATATGTTCAGGATGCTGTTGCATAAAATTGGCAAGTGCAATCTGTACAGGTGTAACCCCGCAAAAGTTAGCAAATTGATAGACTTGGCGAAATACTTTCATGAGTTCAGGGGCAGCCACACAATAGCCGGTTTTCCAACCTGTAACATGAAAAGTCTTTCCAAAAGAACCAATTACAAAACTCCGTTCCCTCAGTTCAGGAAATGACAAAGCAGAGTAGTGTTTTTGCCCATCAAAAATGAGATGTTCATAGACTTCATCAGACAGCACCACAATATTTTTATCTTGAATTAAATCAATTAGGTTTAACCAATCTTGCTTTGACCAAATTGCTCCTGTGGGATTATGTGGTGTATTGACAATAATCATACGGGTTTTGTCGGTCATTGCTGCTTTGACCTGATTCCAATCCACTGAAAAGTCAGATGTTTGTAGTGCAATATGAATGGCTTTCGCACCGACCAATTGCACACTAGGTGCATAGCTGTCATAGCTTGGGTCGAAAATAATCACTTCATCACCTGCATGCACGATGGCTTGGATTGCTGAAAATATGCCAATGGTTGCGCCAGGTGTGATGGTGATTTCTGTGATTGGATCGAGCTTCAGTTGGTCTCTTTTTTGAAATTGTACTGCGACTTGTTCTCTTAAACTCAGTAATCCATCACCAGCAGCATATTGGTTATGTCCCTCTAAAGTGGCTTGACTGAGGGCATATAAAAGTTCAGGTGGGGCAGGGAAATCAGGGAAGCCTTGTGAAAGGTTGAGTGCATTCAAGCGCTGAGCCATCGCACTCATCGTACTGAAAATAGTGACCCCTTGTGCAGGCAGTTTGGAATTGATTGTGATCATGATGATGCGGATTTTTAAGGTGTTTCAGTGAGTGTAGCAGGTCGGTTTTATGAGCTAAATAGTTATCTCTTTTGATTTTTTAACTTATGGTTTTTATTGGTGAAAATAAAAAAGCCCAACATCCTGTTGGGCTTTTTTACATATTTGATGCTTTGGTTTGACTCCTGTCGAACCTGCATGTCCATTGCTGTCTTTTCTTATTGTTGTCTGGAGCATCCTGCTCGCTATGGATTCATGATAGGAAATTGCGGTGGATCTGTATATTCGGCAATGCCTTAAAGTGTTGTACGTTTAGGCTTAAGTTTCTTTGTTGAATGATTGTTTTCTGAGCTTTAAACCTTGGCATAAGCGTCATGATGTTCAATAGGCGGATCAATCGGAATGAAATTTGTAACCGAAATGATTAAGACATACCTGAATTCCATGAAGCGAATAGTTCATACAGCCTGTATGAATACACTTATTTTCAGAAAATCCTTCATGAGCTAAAACTACTAAAAATTGCTTAATGCTGTTTATTTTATTTTGGCTTAATGCTTGTTTTATATCTAAAAGTTTTATACCAAAAATAGGAAATGTTGGTGTATCGGGATAACATTCAAAATACCATGCTTGCCGACATTCCGTACAGACATAATAAAACTCACCATAATCAAACTCTGGTTGCACTTCCTCACATGGAGCATCTTCAATGATGTAGTGAGGAAACCTGTTTTTCATATCGTAGTGATGACTGAAAATATTTGAATAACGCGAAGGACACACAAAAAATTGAGCTACAGATTGACATTCACACATCGTTTTTTTCTTTAAGGTTTATCTACAATCAACATAATCCACCTTATGCAAAATGCAATATATAGATTAAGTAATTTCAATCAATTACAAGCTCAAATCAAATAATCAATTACCGCACGAATCACACCTAAAGTTAGACCGATAAAAGCACCTACCACCACGCCATTGACTCGAATCATGTGCAAGTCACCACCGACTTCACTTTCGATCTTATCAATCATTTCACGAGAGTCCCATTCATGGATGCGTTGACTGATAAATTTAATCACTTTTTCACTGTATTGATCACTTAAAAGAATTGCCATTTCACTCATACGCTCATTTAATAACTGACGTACAGATTGATTTTCAATTAAGTTTTCACCGACTTGTTGAATGGCAACACGCAAATTCAGAGCAATGCCAGAGTCATCTTTTAATAAATCGGCTTTGATTGCATCACATAAAATCACCACAGCACCTGTGATGAAATTGAGCACGGATTCACTGTCCAATAATGCATTTTTGGTTTCATTCAAACGAATACTGACAGCACTATCATTGTCCGCAAGTTCTAGCATCAGGTTGTTGGCAACATCTTCAATTTTTTTGCGAAATGGATGCTCAGGATCAGCCAAAATCGCTTCAACTTTTTCCAATAAAGAATCAATCGTACGTTGTTGAACATCAATACCAATCCAACTTGCACCTTTGGCAAGTTTCCATACACCTAATTCTTTAAATAAACGGCGAGTCAAATCTTGGGTTTGTTCAGGATGATTGACCATCCATTCATGTGCTATGTCTAAGCCACGTTGTAGTACGTCTTGATGAAAATCATTGTCTAAAACTGCACGCAGCATTTCACTGGCAAGGTGATTAATGTGTGTATTTTTGACCCATTGCACACTGTTATTTTGGATGAATTTTCCAATTTGTTGCTGACCGACAAAATCAAAAATCTTGGGAACAGTCTGTTGGATGACATCCGTCACTTGGCTGTTATTTTTTGGATTGGCAAGCCATTGTCCAACAGCCAAACTCAAGTCAGTTTTTTGTAGACTTTTTTCCACAATTTGCGGTGAAAGGAAGTTTTCTTGTACAAATTTTCCCATTGACTCAGCAATGCGGGCTTTATTGCGCGGAATAATTTCCGTGTGATCACGTAAAAATTTTGGAATAGGAATTTTGCCGAAAGGGTTGCGAAACAGTACGGTAATGGCATACCAGTCTGCCAGACCACCGACCACGCCTGCTTCTGCACCGAGCATTAAGATGTGAATAAACCAAACGTATTCAGGTAAAAGCTTGGCTGCAATAATCAGTGCAATCCAAATCACCACTGCCACAACTAAAGCGATGGTGGCAAAGCGTTTACTGCGATTCAGACTCGGTACATTCACGTCTTGGGCTTGGTTCATGCAACATCCTGAAAATTATGGTTTGTTTGATGATACATCAGTCGCTTGTGGTTGTAATATTTGTCCTGTCGGACTAAGGCCATATTTTTGTCCTAAAGACTGTAAAATCAAGCCTGCATCAAAAGCATCATTCGGTGCTGATTTTTTATCTTGATAGCATTCAATAGTATAAGACACTTGAGTTGGGTCAAGTGTGACTACTTGTGGCATGTCATAAAATGGGTCGAAGAAAGCCCCATGACGTCGATAACCATATGGATAATAGTTTGGTGTTGGGTAAACCACCGCTCTACGAGGCGGTTGTTGTGTACGATTGCTTGGGTCATCAAGCACTTTAAAAAATTGAAAACCATTTTGTACTGTGGTTTGTGCAGCTTTGAGTAAGGTAATTTCTTCGGCTGTACCATAACTCATGTTACGCGTTTCAAAGCTGATGCGAAATGTATGTGTGTTTAGCGCTAACGTTGAAAACTGTCCCAGTTGGTCAAAGGTACGGGGTTTCGAAGGTGTAGAAGCACATCCCGTCATGGTGAATACTGCCACCGCAGTTAGACCGATGAGTATTTTGTTCATACCGTGCTCCTTGGGATGGGTCAGTGATTAAGAGTATTTATATTGCCTGAAATAGTGGGATAAATGATGTATTTTAAGCAGAAATTTGTTAAATGTATTTTGAGAAGCATGATTTCAATGATTACTGCAATACAACATTATAAAATGAAAAATATTCAATTTTAATTGGGATGTTTGTTAGGGGTTTTATAAAAAATTATTAGGATAATTTTATTTTTTTAAGGGCAAAATGAAAGTGCATTCCTCCACCTTGCCGTGTTGGATTAAGTTATAACATCTGCTTAAAAACCACTATTGGGTTGTTTTAAAAATTCAATTTCTTCTGCAGTAGATTCACGTCCTAATATTGCATTTCGATGTGGATAACGCCCAAAACGATCGATGATGACTTTATGTTTTTTCTCAAAATCCAAATTGATAGGATTGCCCAAAGCTGCAAATAACTTTAATGCTTCTTCATGGATCAGTTTAGATTCGCTGTGCATATACGGCATATATAAAAATGAACGCTGTTCAGGACGCAGATTTTTGTCTAAACCTAAATGAACAGCTTCTTGCGCTAGGGTTAAGGCTTGTGCATCTTGTGAGAAAGCGGCAGCTTGATCTCGATAAATATTTCGTGAAAATTGGTCAAGCACAATGATTTCAGCCAAACGACCTTCAGCACTATCACGCCATGTATACAATTCAGCTTGTTTGGCTTGTGCTAAAACTTGATTAAAGCGTTGATGAAGTTGTTGGTCAAAGTCATCACTTTTTGCAAACCAAAAAGGTTGAGTATTTGGAGCAAACCAAAAATCGAGAATGTCTTGAGACTTCATATCTATTTAAATTCTTTTGAAAGTATTCTTGCATAAAATCACAATTCTGAAGTGTCTAAAAGCGTTTAATTGTGATAAAAAATTGCCGAAAAAATGAATATTCTGTTTAAAAGTACTTTGAATATACATGTATATCGATAATTCACGTTATACTTGTGGGCATCAAAAATATTTTATTTTAAAAACTTTTTTAAGATAAGTGAGTAAATAATGAGTCAAACTGAAGCCAATTCTCAAGCCATTTTGCCAACTTGGGCAAGTGCTGAATTATTACAAGGCATGTTACGTGGCATTGAGCGTGAAAGTTTGCGTATGCAAAGTAATGGCTTCTTATCTCAAGCAGATCATCCGCAAAGTTTGGGTTCTGCGCTGACCCATCCGCATATTACAACAGACTATTCTGAAGCGTTGATGGAGTTCATCACGCCACCGAAAGCAAGTATTCCTGAAGCATTGAATTATTTGGCAGATATTCATGCCGTGGTGCATCGTCATTTAGAAAATGGCGAAAAACTGTGGCCTTTGTCGATGCCTTGTATGTTGGATGACCAAGAAGAGAGTATTCGTTTGGCACAATATGGTTCATCGAATATTGGTAAATTTAAAACCTTGTATCGTCATGGTTTAGGCATTCGTTATGGTCGCCGTATGCAGACCATTTCAGGCGTGCATTATAATGTGTCATTTCCCGATACTTTATTTGAACAATTACAACAACATGAAACAGATGAAGCATTAAAAAACCTGAGTTTACAAGATTATCGTAGCCATCGTTATTTGGGCTTAGTACGTAATTTTATTCGCTTAACACCATTAGTGATGTATTTGGTTGGTGCGAGTCCATCGGTATGTAAATGTTTTATGACAGGGCGTGAGCATCATTTATTGCCATTGGTCAAAGGGACATTATTTACCCCTTATGCAACGGCTTTGCGTATGGGACGTTTTGGTTATCAAAATTCTGCACAAAAACAATTGGGTATTCATTATAACAACCTTAAATGCTATGTCGCAGAACTACAGAAAGCCGTCAATACACCCTATGCACAATTTAGCCATTTGGGCTTAAATAATAGTAATGGTGAGCCCATTCAGATCAATGATCATGTGCTACAAATTGAAAATGAATACTACAGTTTAGTACGTCCTAAACAAGTACCACAAGCAGGTGAAACACCATCGGAAGCATTAGCAAAACGTGGTATTGGTTATGTTGAATTACGGGCGGTAGATGTTAATCCATATGTGGCGATTGGGATCAATGAAACGACTGCAGGTTTCTTGGAAGTTTTAGCTTTGTATTGCTTACTTAAAGACAGTCCTGAGCTTTGGGAAGAAGAGCAAGATTTGATTGAAAAAAATCAAAATGAAGTGGTTAACCGTGGACGTGCGCCGAATGCAGCGATCCAAGAAGCAGGACAATCTTATCCGCTTGAGCAATGGGCATCTCAGCATTTATCTGCAATGTTGCCATTGGCTGCATTATTGAATGAAAGCTATGACACCAGTTTATATACGCATGCTTTGACTGTAATGCAGCAACGCATTCGTAACGTAGATGAGACACTATCGGCACAAGTCATTGAAGATACTTTACACCATGGTGGTACATGGAGCTTCGGTAGTGCGATGGCACATCAGCATGTGAAAAGTTACGAACAACATGTATTAAGTGCAGAAACTTTAGCGTATTTTGAACAACTTGCAACCTCATCATTGCAACAACAACAGCAACTTGAGCAAGAAACAGATTTGAGTTTTGAAGATTATCTTGCCAAATTTAGATGATATAACCACATCAAAAAATGAGAGGAAAAGCCATGCAATGGCAGAGTTATCGCTTCGTTAGTGGTCTTTTATTTTTAGCAAGTGTGATTGGAATGGCATTTGCGTTGTATTTAGAACATGTGCAAGGTTTAGACCCTTGTCCTTTGTGTATATTCCAACGAATAGGCTTGATCGGGTTAGGTTTAATTTCCCTAATTGCGCTATTACATCATCCAAGAACCAATGTCTTTAGGCGTTTTTATGCATTTTTGGGGTTGCTATCAATTGGATGGTCAGTTGCGATCGCGGGGCGTCATGTCTGGTTGCAAAATTTACCCCCTGATCAGGTACCTAGTTGTGGTCCAGGGCTAAATTATTGGGTGGATACTTTGCCGTTAAAAGAAGTATTTGCAAATGTCCTTAAAGGTTCAGGTGAATGTGCCATGATTGATTGGACTTTCTTAGGACAATCTTTACCTGTATGGTCGCTGACTTTCTTTAGTGTGCTTGCGTTAATTAGTTTATGGCAGTTATTTAGAAAATATCCTACATAAATGTAAAAATGCCAACGTAAATGTTGGCATTTTTTATATTCCATCGTGATAACTTTGGGTCAAGTTTCAACAATTCCTTCTAAACTTTCTAATTTAATTAAATATTTACGAATCTGTTCTTCTGCGATTTCATCATGGTGTGGATAAAACCATTTCGCGATTTGTTCAGCAACATGAGGATGATATTGCAATTCAAAATGATTTAACCCATAAAAAACAGCTTTATGTGATTCAGGCAATTTTAATTGAAATCTTGGATTAGGATGTTCGCCTAGTGCGCTTTTTACACTAACTAAATAATCGCCGATGACTTTTAACGTACGATTCTTGCGATTTTCAAACTCAAGAGTTCCTGCGATGAGATAGGTATTGATATAAGAAGGTAAAGGAGCAGGTTTACGGTTGTCATCCATTAAACCAATTCGTGCATGGTTATGTTCCCAATCATCATCACGCACACTGCCAAAACGTAAGTCCAAAATGCCATTACTACGAATATTAACGACATGACTGACTAATTTGACCAAAGGAAAATGTCCGATTTTATCTTGTAGTGCAAAACCAAATCGTTCTAACACAGCACCATGATGAGGCGAACCTAAGCAGACAAGGTTTTCAACCATATGAATCCATTGATGCATATTTTGCTTACCATAAAACAAGGCGCTACGTGAAACCAATCCACCCATACTATGTCCAATCAGGTCAATACTGGTAATACGCGGATTACGTTTGACTAAATCTTCTAACATATTAGCTAAAGAACGCCCATTAGCTGAAATACGACGACCTGTATTGTAATGTACGTATAACATGGTGTTATTGTCACGTTGGGCAAGTAATTTTTCACCAATTCCGCCATTGCCACGGTTGCTCCAATCCAAATGATTCATACATAAACCATGTGAAAAAATAACCATGCGTCCAGCCAAATCGCCTTGCTGAATTTCACCATAATGGTCATACAATACAGTGGATAATGCTAAAGGATTATGTGTTGCGAGTAAGTAGTCGCCAAGTACACCATTGAGCGCACTGATCAAGAACGTCAGTGTGGGGGTTAATGGTTTGTCATGTAATTTAGGAAAATGCTCAATCACTTTACGTAAACTAGGTGCCAAAAAGTAATGCCCGTAGTTTTGCAGTGAGTTAAAACCAAACTGATAGATTTTTTCGACATAAGGACGTGCTTGGAAACGTTTGGCTTTTTGTTTACTTAAACCAAAAACACTGAGTAAAACTTCACGTTGTAAAGATTGAATCAGATCTTGCACGACACTATTAAGTGGTGTGCTGACCAGTTGTGCTAAGCCTTCTAATACATCAGCCTGACTGGGTGGAGAGCGATCCCATTTACAATAAGTCTCGTGTAGTGGTGTTAAACTTGCCATATTTTCTTATCCTCCATACGATCTAAACCCATTAAAATGAGTTAGATCTAGACTTATATCCCTATATCATTCTATTCATCATCTTGAAACTTGATTAGCATACTGTTTCAAGTTTCAGCATATTGTTTTTTTGTCGGACAATAAACTGTGTTGTACAAATTGAAACATTATGTGATGTATATCACACTAAAAATTATATGAGCTTTGTTAAATTTGCAAATGGTTTTAGATGAATATTATTTATTTACATGGGTTTAAAAGCAGCCCCTTTTCTATAAAAGGGCAACAGCTGTATCAACACTGTCAATACATTAGCGAATGTCAGGTACATTTGCTAGATTTAAATTGTCGACCTGACGAAGTGATACAGAAAGTCTCAACAATGCTCACTTCACTCGATCAAGTGGCTTTGGTGGGAAGTAGTCTTGGTGGTTTTTACGCAACACAATTAGCAGAAAAGTTTAATATTCCAGCAGTTTTAATTAATCCTGCTGTACAACCGTGGGTATTATTTAGAACATTATTTGGAATAGAGCAGTTACCTTATCAAGTCAATGAAAAATGGACTTTAGATAATACACAGCTTAATTTCTTAGAGCAGACGGCGATAAAAAAATTACAACATTCTGAAAATTTTTTAGTGTTATTACAACAAGGTGATGAAGTTTTAGATTATCGTGAAGCACAAGCATTTTATAGACCAAATTCTTTTGTGATTACAGAAATGCAGGGGAATCATGCGATGGAAAACTTTGCAGAAAAAATTCCGATGTTGATTGAGTTTTTATCAAGTTTTTATCAAGTTTAATTCTAAAAATAAAAATGCTAAGGCTAGTTCATAGCCTTAGCATTATACAGTCTATATTTTTGGAACACTTATTCAAGCACTGGACGTTTGCTTGGGTTCCATTTGGTTAAAATGTCATTCACCGCAATTTTGTTGTAGCTATAGTATGTGCTTTGTAAACCTTTGATTGGTAAGTTGTAGTTTCCTCTAACAACTTGATTATTGTATTCAAACCATGCAATTTGACTATCATTAACACTAAAATAAGTTTTAAGTGCTTCTTTTGCTGCTGTGTCTGACGCAGTAAATAAAATATGCTTTGGTGCACCTTGTTTTGCTGCAATCAACTCATATTTGATCGTGTAGTTGAGTGTTTTATTTTGATCTTTATCAAAAACTGCAACATCAGCGACTTGTTTGTCATTTAAGCGAATGACACCATTACGTCCAGTATTTTGGTACCAAGCTTTGCTTTCGATGGCTTTTTCAAGTGTTGGGGCTGTCGTTGAACAATATGAACTTACCGTGTTACAGGTATAAATAGGATGAGGTGTATTTGTTGAACTAAATACTGTATGGGTACGATTAATAGAGTAATTCGGTTGAGTAATATCTTGTACCCAAGCATAGGCTTTGGCACCTTGAGAAAAATATTGAGTTTTAATAGCTTCAGGTAAAGGAATACCATTACCAAAGCCTTGGTTGATACCCTGTGCAAGGCTGAGTCCTGCAAGAGATTTTTCAGTTAATGTATAGTATTTAATGCCTGTATCTGACTGAATATAGAGCGTTTTAATACCTTCAGTACCAACAGGACCTTGTGAAACGGTCATATCTCCTTGAGTTTCTACCCATTTATTTTGAGCAATATTAAATACCAATGATGGAGCAGAGTCTTCTTGCCAAGTATTATAAGATGATCCTTGTGTTGCATATGTTTTAGTTTTGAAAGTTTTATCATCTTTTGAGTATAAATAGCTATAACTTGATAATTCGAGAGGATTTTCATTTACCCAATAGCTTATGTCATATAAATTGTTATTTTTTACCTCAGTGAGAGGGTCTTGTACATATTTGAAATTATCTTTCAAGGTTTTGTACTGTGACGGAACATATTCGGCAGGTTTTGGCGGTTCTGGTTTTGGTTCTACAGCATTATTATCATCCGAGTCACTTCCACCACCACAGGCAGTTAGGAGTAGTGTTGATACAAGGCTGGAGAGTAGGAGTATATTTTTCATATCATTTCTCATTCATATTAAAAAATTTATCTCAATTTTTATAAGGCAAAGCATGATTTTTTTGCAAAAAACTATTATCAGATTGAAATAAATCAAGAGAATCTTAACAAATTTTCAATCAAAACTTGAGTGAAAAATGAGTGAATCTGTAACAATTACGTCACTGACTGTCGTATTACCCCATTTAAGATGATGATCAAAGCTGTTTTTTTACTGAAAATGAGATACTGTACCAACTCATAATCTATCTGCTTAATTTTTAAAAAAGGGAAACTTGCAACGTGACGCAATACACAGCCCAATCTCTTGAGGTTTTATCTGGTTTAGACCCTGTTCGCCGTCGTCCGGGTATGTACACCGATACCACACGTCCAAACCATTTGGCACAAGAAGTTATTGATAATGCTGTCGATGAGGCACTTGCAGGGCATGCCAATAAAATAACCGTTACGGTATATAAAGACGGTTCATTGTCGGTTGAAGACAATGGGCGTGGTATGCCAGTCGATATTCACCCTGAATATGGGCAAAGCGGGATCGAAATCATCCTTACTAAACTCCATGCAGGTGGTAAGTTCAGTACAGATAACTACCAATTTTCAGGTGGTTTACATGGTGTCGGGATTTCAGTAGTTAATGCCTTGTCGGACCGCGTTGAAGTTGAAGTTCAGCGTCAGGGTAATCTCTACAAAATGGCATTTGAACATGGTGAGCCTGTTGCGCCTTTAGACGTTCTAGAAGGCAAAGCACCGAAGCGTGCTTCAGGAACAACGGTTCGTTTTTGGCCTGAAGCAAAATATTTTGATTCACCAAAATTTGCACTCAAAGCCTTAAAGCATAATTTAAAAGCCAAAGCCGTATTAGCCGCAGGTTTAGAAATCAATTATATAGACCAGATCAATGATGAAAAAATTCAGTGGCAATTTGAAAATGGTTTAGTCGATTATTTGATGGATGAAGTGCAAGACCGTGAGATTTTGCCAAATCCTGCTTTTGTCGCCAATGGTGAGGCAGAACGTGCCAGTGCTGAATTTGCGATTTGTTGGAATATTGATGGTGGCGAACAGATTCAAGAAAGTTATGTGAATTTGATTCCAACAGCGCAAGGTGGTACGCATGTGAATGGTTTGCGTTCAGGTATCATTGAGGCTTTACGTGAGTTTTGTGAGTTACGTAATTTATTACCACGCAATATGAAGCTGTCTGCTGAAGATGTATGGGATGGTGTGAATTATATTCTGTCTTTGAAATTACAAGAACCACAATTTTCAGGGCAAACCAAAGAACGTCTATCGAGCCGTGAAGCATCAAATATTGTATTAAATATTGCCAAAGATGCGTTTACTTTGTGGCTCAATCAAAACTCAGAAACAGCCATGCAACTTGCTGAAATGGCAATTGCTAAAGCAGGTCGTCGTTTAAAAGCAGCGAAAAAAGTGGAACGTAAAAAAATCGTTTCAGGGCCTGCTTTACCGGGGAAATTGGCGGATTGTGTTGGGCATACCCTTGAAGAATCTGAATTGTTTATTGTGGAAGGTGACTCTGCGGGTGGTTCTGCCAAACAAGCTCGTGATAAAAACTTCCAAGCGATCATGCCGATTCGCGGTAAGATTTTAAATACATGGGAAGTGTCTTCGGATGAGGTTTTGGCTTCTCAGGAAGTGCATGATATTGCGATTGCGATTGGCGTAGACCCCGGCAGTGATGATTTGTCAGAACTACGTTATGGTAAAATCTGTATTCTTGCCGATGCTGACTCGGATGGTTTGCACATTGCGACTTTGCTTTGTGCATTGTTTGTGAAACATTTCCCGAATCTAGTCGAAGAAGGGCATTTGTTTGTGGCAATGCCGCCATTGTTCCGTATTGATGATGCTAAAGATGTGCATTATGCACTTGATGAAGATGAGTTAGAAACCATCTTAAAGAAAGTAAAATCTAAAAATCCACAAATCACTCGCTTTAAAGGTTTGGGGGAGATGAATGCAAGTCAACTTCGTGAAACCACGATGGATCCAAATACTCGTCGTTTGGTGCAGTTAGATTTGGATGATAGTCAGTTTACTGCGGGCTTGTTGGATAAATTACTTGCGAAAAAACGTTCTGCTGACCGTAAACATTGGTTAGAACAGAAAGGTAACTTAGCGGATTTAGGTGTTTGATAAAATATAATGATCAAAGTAATGTTAAGCATTACTTTGATCAATTAAGGTAAAGTTTAGAAGTTGAGAGACTGATTTATTGTTGAGTTGATGTCTTGCTGATATTTCTAAAATTCTTTTACGAATTTCAATAAGCTCTTGTTTTAATTCCTGAATAGCAATTTGATAATCAGAAAATGGAATAACAATACCTTCAAGCTCTTCTTCCTCTTCTTCAATAAATCGAATTTGATCATTTTCTATTTTACAACTCAACATAGGATGACCAATCCAAAACCCAGTTAAATTTTTTTTAGCTAAGTTAATCCAGCTATCCACATCATTGAGATCGGAACAACATCTATGTGTGAGAATGGGATTTAATGTTTCAGCTATTTCACATAAAACAAATCCACCTTCAAGACTATTTTGATCTTTGTAAATAGCATCTTTTATAATTTTAACAAGATTATTTTCACTGGTTTGTTGAATAGCATATAAATTATAACCTTCTGCAATAGGTTCAAATGGGTCCATAAAGCCATTTAATTTATATACTTGATCAAGGTAATTTGTATATTCTTCATCTGAAAATGGATATGGTGGGGATTTAACATCAGGATGTGAATATTCTAATTCAAAGACTGGAATAAGTTTTAACTTCATCTAAGTCTCAACCTTATAGAAAGTACCACCTGCATAAACATTATGCCCAAAGCCACAACCTGAGTCTCCATCATCTTGTTTAACTTCAATATAATTTCCTAAATTTTGATCTGCTTTAAAATCAAGCTGAATGGTACAGTCTTCATATTTATACATTGCACGTTTTTGATTTAAAGCAAAAGTCGTATCAAACTCGCCCATATTAGGTCCATAAATAAGACTTCTTAAACCCATATATAGACCTGCATAGCTCATCTCATAAGCATTTTTAGTACGTTTAACTGAAATATGATCCCATTCGCCAAAACCTGCATAACTGACATATTCACCTGATAAATCATGTGAAATTTTAGTCTTTACAAGATTTTTTAAATTAAATTGATTGGACTTTTCATTTTTGTTAATCATTAACCATGCTCTTGCCCACATCGGTTTTCCCAATTTGGCATACGTCAGTGCCACATTATTTTGTGCCGTAATCACATTATTTTCAGAAAATTTAACAGTGGTTTCATCTGCATTACTCAGACAAAAAGATGTCCATGCGGCT
Organism: Acinetobacter sp. 251-1; assembly: GCF_030329305.1. Classification (NCBI taxonomy): domain Bacteria; kingdom Pseudomonadati; phylum Pseudomonadota; class Gammaproteobacteria; order Moraxellales; family Moraxellaceae; genus Acinetobacter; species Acinetobacter sp. 251-1. Next base: position 69,760 of record NZ_JACANS010000014.1, read on the forward strand.
TGGGTTTGAAAATGTTCTAATGCTTTTTTATAATTTTTTTGGTCATATAATTTTTTGCCTAATGTTGCTTCAGTCTTTATTGCTAGGCATCCTTGCTGTAATTCTTGTTGAAAAGAGGACGGTTCAGCATGTACATTTTGAAGGACGGAAAAAGCGAATATAGCACTCGAAAAAATAAGGATTTTTTGCATTGTTATTTAACATTAAAAATTTTAAATGGAATCTTTATAGCAAAATATTTGGGATTATATTGTCAAAATTTGAAAAGACAATGAAGCCTTTAGACTTCATTGTTGGGAAAGTTACAGCCTAAAAACTTTAAAATTTATAACCGAGTGTCAGTGTATAAAGCATTGGGTTGACATCACCACTACCGACTTTAGTGCCATTAATTTCAATATCAGAGTTGACATCAATATAGCGAAGTTCTGTACCTAAGCTTATATTTTTATTGATATTATAATCCACACCAAGCGTTGCAGCATATCCAAAAGAATTGCTAATATTAAGCTTATCATTGCTGATCAATTTTTCATTGAAGTAGTAAGTATAATTGACCCCAGCACCGACATAAGGATTGAATTTGCCATCTGGATTGAAGTTATATTGTACGCTCAAGGTTGGTGGTAAATAACGGGTATAACCAATTTTTTCACCATTGCCATAGATACGATGCTTTGGCGCAGTTCCAACCAACAGATCAACAGCGACATTGGGAGTGACAAAGTACAAATTGGATGCAGTTAATGCATAACTACGCGAAATACTGGTTACTGTACCATCGTATAAATTGCCTGGGTGATCTTTCGGCTCAATCAGCGTCACTCCTAGACGTGATTTAAATTTACTTAGGTCTATTTCAGCATAACTGTTTGAAAATGAGCATAATCCTAGACAGAGTAAAATACATTTTTTCATTGTCATCTCCATGAATATCAAAAAACAACGATGGATTCCTTGTCGTTGTACTTTTAGATAATCAAGAAACATGCCATAAATATTATTTTATAAAATTCAATGAATTATGTTTTTTAGAGATTGATACGCTAGAAAATAATTCAGCAATTGCTGAAACTAAAATTATTATTTTCATGCTTTGCTGAATTTAAAAAATCAAAATATTTCAGTATCTATAACGAGTTGCATCAAAACTAAATCACGCCATTGTCCAAATTTTTGTCCCACTTGCGGCATATATCCTGTTTGTTGAAAGCCTAAGTTTTGATGCAGTTGAATCGAGGCGGTATTTTCATGATCAATTGCAGCGACCATGACATGGATTTGTTGTTGCTTGGCATGTTGAATTAAGCTGAGCAATAAAGCTTTACCTAGACCTTGTCTTGCAAAGCGTGGGTCAATATAAATTGAATGTTCAACAGTATGTTTATAACCATGGATCGCCCGAAAACTTGAATAATCGGCATAACCTGCAATGTGCTTAGTTTCAGTTTCTTCTGCAACAAAAATCGGGAAATTTTGGCTGTGTAAGGTTTCAAACCAATTTTGGTATGCGTCTAAACTTTTTATTTCGCTATTCCATGTGGCTAAACCTGTTTCAATCTCCTGATTATAAATATTCATAATATGAATTAAATCCTGTGCTTGTGCAGGGCGGATATGAAAATGCATAGACAATTAGATGAATAAAAAGAAAGAATTAAACAATTTTTACGCTTTAAAAAATAAAAAAGCAAGACCGAAATCTTGCTTTAAAAATCAAATCTTTATAGTTTTAGAAATGATATTTTACTAAGGCACTCACGTCATTTTGGTCAACGCCTTTAATGCCGTATTTGTTATTCCAAACAGAGTGTTCAACACCGACATAAAGCTTAGTTTTCGGTGAAATGTGTTTACCTGCATTCCATTTCCACTGAGTTGTCCAGTTCAGTTCGCTTGCATGGTCATCTTCTGCTGTAGACCAATCAAGGAAACCATCAACTAAAAAGTCTTCTGAACCGAGTTTAAATGGCACACCATAAGTGATGGTCATTTGATAATCATCATCTTGTTTGTCATTGTCTGCTTTATAGAAGTTGATGCTAGCAAACTGTGTATAAGGAATAGCAAGGTCAAAACCTACACCATACAAAAAGTTGTTGAATTCTTGGTTAAGATCGTAACCTGCGTTATGTTCCCACGTGGTTGCAATGAGTACATCTTTGATTGGACCAAAAGCAAGTTTTTCACCAGAAACTTCACCCAAGCTTAAACGTGGAGATAACTCAAAATAGGTATTTTGTTCGTCATTGCCATCAAGTTGGTGGTCTACGAAGAAAAATACATCAGCGTATTTCAATTTTGCTGCGTATTCAGCAGTAACTGTTGTACGGTCTTCAGTACCCACTTCATAGTTTTCACCATAAAGTCCCGTTAAGCTGAAATCTTGCCAAACTACAGGATTCGCTTGTGCGAAAGTTGCAGTTGAAGCCAGTGTACATAGAGTTGCAAAGTGTGTGAGTTTCATGAAAATCTCTTCCCCCAAGAAAGCGTAACAAGGATACAGATTCTTAAGCAAAAATAAAGCCACAATGGTCAAAAATGTAAATTATTATGTAATTTAAGCAGGGCAGGAAAATATCTAAAATAGTAATATTCTGTAACCGCTATTTTTCACATGTACACTTGTATGCTTTTTGAGCGATTTTAGATGTGTGAAAAGTGTAAAATTATAAATAAAAAAAGATAAATAAATCATTAAATTAGAAAATAAAGTAACAAGTTGTCATTTTTCATATTGTTTTCATAAATATTTTCAAAATCCGCTTGCATATTTTTCAATATAGCCCGATATTGAAGATATAAGGACACAGAAACTTCTTTAAAGTGTTCATCATTCATTGTGGAGGTTACGACCAAAATTTAAATGAAGATGTGCTTAGTGCTGAAGCATCAGCCAGAATCTAACGTGCCGACATAAGAAAGTTTTGCACATACACATAAATGATTTTTTTTTAAATTTATTGAAAATATAAAATTGGTTAAAATTGGTTAAAAGAGGTTAATATTTATGAACATTGAAATTCGTACAGATAAAAATATTCAAAATAGTGATCGTTTAATTACCTATGTACGTGAAGAATTAAATCAAGAATTTCAACGTCATAGTGAGCGTATTACGCAATTTTCGGTTCATATTAGTGATGAAAATGGGGATAAAGGCGGCGATGACGATATTCGTTGTATGATCGAAGCCAAAGCTGCAGGTTTAAAACCAGTGGTTGTTACACATAAGGCGAAAAATATTGATCTCGCTTTGCATGGTGCAATTGATCGTATTAAACGTAGTATTGAACATGTTCTAGAGAAAAAAGAAAATCCACGTGGTGGAAAGTTAGAATTTAGTGAGACAGATGTCGAAGCTGATGAAGCTTAATGAGAAAAGCCCCGAAAGGGGCTTTTTTTATGGCATGTTGAAAAGTTTTGGTCAGAAAACAACAAAAAATGACATAAAATTTTGCAAAATCAGTAAGCTAATAATTACTTGAACTATCTTTTTTATTTTTCGGCATAATATGTTGCATATGAACTCCAAAATGAGATAAACACATGCTGACTGCGCCACAACAACATTTCTTACAGGCTATAGAAGCATTAGATTTGGAACAAGTAAAGCGTCTATTGGCTGAGGGTCTAGACCCTAATTTTATTGATCCTGAGAAAGGACCTGCTGTATCTGTATGGTCGGATGGTTTATTTCAATGGTGGGAAGTGGTTTGTGAAGCTTATGAAGCGGGTCAACCCTTCAGTGCTGAACAAAAGCAAGCACAGCTCAGTGTGCACTTAGAGATTTTAGAACAGTTAATTCAAGCCAATGCAAACTTCCATTTATGGGATGCAGAAGAGTGTTATGGTCCATTGTGGGATGCAGCAAGTGCTGCATGTGTACCTGCGGTCAAACGCTTGTTAGAACATAAAGTTGACCCAAATAGCAAAGATGAAGAAGGAAAAACCATTCTTACTTCAATTTGTGATCTATTTTTTGATCAAGATTTTGACGAAATAGATTGGTCACAGGCTTTACCTGAAGAGAAAGAAACTTTAGAGTTATTGCGTAGCCACGGCGCCAAAATGTCTAAAGAATTAGCTTAACAGAGTAATAGTATGACAATATCTAACAAAATCATCGTTCTGCTTGTAGCAAGTGCAAGTATGAGCAGCTTTGCAGCAGAATTTTCATTTGATCGTCCTGGTGCAGGATTTAGTACAGGGATTACACCTGTAGGTCAGGTGGCTTGGGAGCAAGGTTTACCGAGCGCAACTTATAGCGAAACAACGATCGATGGTGCAAAGGCAAAAACGGTGACCTTAAATGGTGATATGTTGTTGCGTACAGGTTTGGCATCAGGCTTAGAATTACAACTCGGTTGGGCAGGACCTGCATGGACACAAACCAAATATAAAGGTGAAAAAGCTGATGATAATGGTTTGGGTGATGTCAGTATCGGTTTAAAGAAAGCGATTGATTTAGACGATGATAAATTGTCTATGGCTGTTTTAGCACAAGCTGTGATTGCAACAGGGAATGAAGGCTTTAGTAACGAAGATGATATTTATAGCGTAGGTACTTCACTCGACTATAAATATAATGACTTGGTGAATACGGGCATTACCATGAATTATGCAGTGCAAGATGGTGACTGGTCAGTGACTGCGATTCCAACTGTAGGTTATAAAATTGCAGGTAATTTATCAGGTTTTTCTGAATTTATTTACCGTAAAGGTGAAAGCGAAGATTATCAATATGGCTTGGCTTCAGGTCTGATCTATGCGTTGAATGACCGTACTCAACTTGATGGCAGCATCGGGGTTGATTTAGAGGGTCAAGATCGTAGTTACAATGCAGGATTTGGTGTTTCATTCCTGTTCTAAAGATGGTCTTAAAAAATCAATTTAAGAAGAGCAACATATGTTGCTCTTTTTTATTGGGTCACAAAGATTTATAAAATACATAAAAAATGTTGGATACGCTATGTGCATTATTTTAAATGGACGTTGTTACAAACGGGGATAAATGCAGCCGTAAAAGAAAAGATTTAAAAAACTTAAAGATAAAATGAGCGTTTAATTTCCAAGCAATTTTGCTAGAAAATGAGTGATATTGTATCAACTTGGGTGATTCGATTAACAACTCAATAGCGCTCTGTTATATTTGCCGATTGATCTTGATATGAGAAATTTTGCTTGGCTACTCCTTTTTGGTATAACGCAGCACTTGCGATCGTCAAACCTTTGTATCAATGGCGTATCAAAAAACGTGCGACAGATTTGGCCGAATACCAACAGGAATATCTTGAGCGTTTTGGTCCCTTCCAAGCTGTGAAAAATACGCAGGCCATTTGGTTTCATTGTGTCTCTGTGGGTGAAACCAATGCTGCACAACCGCTCATTGAACATTATTTACAACAAGGGCATGCAGTTTTAGTGACCAATACCACTAAGACAGGTCAAGCACGTGCCAAGTCATTATTTCTAAAAGCACCGTTTGAGTCACATTTCCAAGCGGTATATTTACCTGCAGATTTGAAAGATTTGGTTGCAGATTTTTATCGTAAATATCAACCGAAACTGCTTATTTTGGTTGAAACAGAACTTTGGCCAAATTTGATTGATCAAGCGAAGCAATTCAATGTGCCTTGCTTGTTGGTTAATGCTCGACTTTCGGAGAAATCAGCCAAAGGCTATGGCAAAGTGCCGAGCTTGACGCGTTCAATGTTGCAAAAATTGGATGATGTTTTGGCACAAGATACAGCCACAGCACAACGTTTTATTGCTTTAGGCTTAGCTAAAAATACCGCGAATGTGGTGGGCAGCATTAAGTTTGATATTTCAGCACCGCAAATATTTATTGAAAAAGCGCAACAGTTACAGCAGGAGTGGAATTTACGTGCTCGAAAAATCATTACTCTTGCCAGTACTCATTCTCCTGAAGAACAAAAATTACTCACTGCGTTAAAGCCATACTTGCAACAACGACCTGAATTGTTGTGTGTGGTTGTACCTCGACATCCTGAACGTTTTGATGAGGTTTTTCAGGTTGCGCAAAGTTTGGGCTTAGAGACCCAGCGCCGTAGTTTAAGTGAAACGATTCAAGTCAATACTCAGGTCTACTTAGCAGACAGCATGGGTGAGTTATGGCAATGGTATGCGTTAAGCCAAGCCTGTTTTGTGGGGGGGTCTTTAAATGAGCCAGGCGGTGGACACAATATTTTAGAGCCGATGGCATTACATGTGCCAACTGTGATAGGTCCTCATTATTTTAATTTCCAAGTCATTGTCGATGATTTTTTACAGGCAGATGCCGTAAAAGTCGGTCAATCTGTCGAGGATGTCGTGGCTTTGCTGCTGCGTTGTATCGATGATACACATTTTGAACAACAGCTTACTCAACATGCAGATCGTGTGTTGACTCAAAATAAAGGTTCTTTGCATAAGCATATTGCAGTGATTGATACCTATTTATGAATATTGTGTTATTAGACCCACGACAAACCCAATCGGAAATGTGGACAATCACCTCTAAAAGACAACTAGAACATTTAAAGACGCATGTGGGTGTTCAGGTTGGAGATACTTTAAAAGTCGGTATTCTTCAAGGAAAGCGTTATCTTACAGAGGTTGTGAGTATTGCGGAAAATGCAATTAAAATTCAGGCTATTCGAGAAGAAAGCGTTCCTGCTAAATTACCTGTGACCTTGATTGTCGCAATGCCAAGACCAAAAGTTTTGCGCCGTTTGATTATGGATGCAGTGACTTTGGGTGTAGAAAAAATCATTCTTTTACATAGTTATCGGGTGGATAAAAGTTATTGGCAGACGCCTTTTTTACAACAACTTGAGCATTTTATTATATTGGGTTTAGAACAAGCAGGTGATACTCAACCACCCCAAATTGAGCTGTATAAACGCTTTAAACCCTTTGTAGAAGATGTATTGCCGACGCTTATTCATGAGCAATGTCCTGCTTATGTGGCGCATCCTTATGTAGAACAAAAAATGCCTTTTGCGATTGATCATGCCTGTAGCATTGTGATTGGTCCTGAAGGTGGTTTTATTCCATATGAAATTGACTTGCTCATCAAAAACGGCTGCCAAGCTGTAAGCTTAGGCAACCGTATTATCCGTACTGAAACTGTGATTCCTTATGTTTTAGGACGCTTATTTAGCACGTGCTGATTCTTCTTCTGGGTTTTCGCCACGATAGACTTTAACTTCCTGTACAGGATATGGAATCGAAATACTATTTTCTGCAAAAGCCTGAATGACACGTTCTTGGACTTCACTGATCGATGCAGATGTCGTAGTTTCAGAGGTATTTACCCACCATTGCACTTTTAAATTGACTGAGAAATCTGCTAATGCTGAGACATTCACACTAAATAAAGGCTGACTGAGAATGGTTTGATCATGATCCAAAATTTTCATGATAATGCTTTTAGCTTCTTGTACATTGTCCTCATAGCCAATCCCCACCACAAACTCACAACGGCGGCGTGGGTAAGCGGTGTTCACGGTTACTGCACTGGTATATACCGTTGCATTAGGAATGACGATACGGCGACCATCAGGTGATTGTAAAAAAGTTGCACGTATCTGAATATCTTCAACCGTTCCTTCCATATTATTGACCACAATCGTATCGCCAATTTTGAAAGGTTCACTGAGTAAAATCAAAATCCCTGATAGCATATTTTGGAAAATGTCTTTGAAGGCAAAACCAATCGCAACAGAACCAATACCTAATGCACTCATTAATTGACCTGGGGTAAAACCTGGAATAGCGATGACCATCGCAATGAGGAAACCAAAGAAAATAATGAAGGTACTACCAACACGGTTGAGTACTAAAACTAAGTTTTGGCGGGTATATGAGCGATTTTCAAGGGTTTTACGCACGAAAAATTTAAAGACTTTTGACAAAAGCCAAAAAATCATCAGTACCACAAGCGCAATACAGAAATAAGGCACACGTTCCCAAAAACCATCCATAATTTTATCGATGGTGGTATAGGCATCATTATATTTCGCGGTGTGTTTAATCACAGTTTCTGCTGTTTTTTCACTAGCAGTATGTAGCAATTGAGTGGTGTCTTGGGCAACATCACTAAGTTTGGTTGTTTCTTCAGCCACTTTAAAGTCCAATAAAAAGTTGAGTGACTCTGCCTTGCATTGACAAAATAAATGATCACAAGGCGAGTTTTGACAAGCAGTTAAATCACTGGGTTGTCAGGTTAGAAATAATCAGTACTGTGCTGAATGATTTCAGTCGGTTTCTCTAGGTCACCTGTTCCGACCAAATAGGAGATGGCACTGGCAGTTGCGATTAAACTGAATATGGTCAATAAGATCAGTGTCCATGCAATGATTTTTTCAATCACTGTGGCAGGGCGAGGATGTCCATAGCGATTATATGTCGCATCACCTTGAGCAAACAGTAAATACAGTGTAAAAAAGAAATTCACCACAGGTAAAAACAGCAGTAAACACAACCAGCCAGAATGATCACGATCATGTAAGCGACGAATAATGATCACAAAGTTAAAATAAATATACAACACAACAAGCAGACCATAACTTATGCTACTCATCATGCCAAAAGTATTTAAAGCATGTTGATTTAATGACAACTGACTTAGGTTAAAAATGCCTAGTGCTAAACTGAGTGCAATCACTGCTGCCAAAAAAATAAAATGTAGCAAACCATACCAAGCAATATAACTGAGACGATTAAAACGCCCTTGTGCTGTAGAGGGTGGGGCTGTGGGCACAGTATTTTGCCGAGAAAAAAATGGGGCGCTATCTTGAGATGACATAGAGATTAACTTTTGAATACGTCTAGTAAGAAAGTGTAACGACTTAAAAAATATGCCTAAAGCATTTGTGAAATTATAAGATCAAAAAACGACAAAAAAGCTGATTTTTTTGAATGTTTTTGCAAATGATTTGTACAAACACGATCATTAAAGTGAACGCCTCGTCTACGACCAAAGCACTATTGTGATCTAAAATGCGCTATCGTAATACTGAATGTATGCAAGGAATAAAATCAAGAACGTAGGCATAGATCTCGAGACGAGATGATTAGAAAATAAGGACGTATAATATGAATGAAGTGTATCCAGTACCAGAAAATTTTGTAAAAACTGCAAGAACCAATGAAAAACAATATTTTCAACGTTATCAAAAGTCTGTTGAAAATCCTGATCAGTTTTGGGCTGAGGCTGCGCAACAACTGGATTGGATCAAACCCTTTACCCAAGTTAAAAATACCAGTTATGACAAGGATAATTTCAAAATAGAATGGTTTGCAGATGGGCAACTCAATGTCAGTGAAAACTGTTTAGATCGGCATTTAAAAGTTCATCCACATAAACCTGCAATTATCTGGGAAGGGGATCATCCTTCGCGACATAAAATTATTTCATTTGTAGAGCTGCATGATGAAGTTTGCCGCTTTGCTAATGTACTCAAAAAGCATGGCGTAAAAAAAGGTGACCGTGTTGTGCTCTATATGCCAATGGTGCCTGAAACCACCATTGCGATGTTGGCATGTACGCGAATAGGTGCAGTACATTGTGTGGTATTTGGCGGTTTTTCCCCTGACTCTTTGGCAAGTCGCATTGAAGACAGTCAGGCAAAATTGGTGATCACGGCTGACTCAGGTTTACGCGGTGGTAAACCGATTCCAATCAAAGAAAATGTCAATGCAGCCTTAAATATCAAAGGGACAGAATCCGTGGAAACTGTGTTGACGGTGTATCGCACGGGTGAACCGATTGAAATGAAAGAAGGGCGTGACCTATGGTATCACATGGAAATTATGACCGTCACGGATGATTGTCCACCTGAACCCATGAATGCTGAAGATCCATTATTTATCTTATATACATCAGGTTCGACAGGGAAACCGAAAGGTGTTTTACATACCACAGGTGGCTATTTAACCTATGTGAATTGTACCTTTCGTGAAATTTTTGATATTAAACAAGATGATGTGTTTTGGTGTACTGCTGACGTTGGTTGGATCACAGGACATTCTTATGTGCTATATGGACCTTTATCCAATGGTACAACCACATTGATCTCAGAAGGTGTGCCACAGTACCCAACATGGGCACGTACAGGACATATTGTTGATAAACACCATGTCACCATTTTATATACTGCACCGACTGCCATTCGTGCCATGATGCGTGAAGGGGATGCGTATATTCGTGAAAGTGATCGTAGCAGTTTGCGCTTGCTTGGATCGGTCGGTGAGCCGATTAACCCTGAAGCATGGAATTGGTACTATACCGTCGTGGGCGAAAGTCGTTGTCCAATTGTGGATACATGGTGGCAAACTGAAACGGGTGGGATTCTGATTTCTCCTTTACCGGGTGCAACAGCATTGAAGCCAGGTTCTGCAACACGCCCATTTTTTGGTGTACAGCCTGCTTTGGTTGACGCTGACGGAAATGAACTTGAGGGCGAGGCAGAAGGTAATTTAATTATCAAGGATTCATGGCCGGGTCAAATGCGGACTATTTGGGGTGATCCTGAACGCTTTATTGAGGCATATTTCTCAACTTATCCGGGCAGTTATTTCACTGGAGATGGTGCACGCCGTGACAAAGATGGTTATTATTGGATCACAGGACGTGTCGATGATGTATTAAATGTTTCAGGGCATCGTTTGGGGACTGCTGAAATTGAAAGTGCATTAGTGGCACATGAGCTGGTTGCAGAAGCTGCTGTCGTGGGGATGCCACATGACATTAAAGGGCAAGGTGTGGCAGCTTATGTGACTTTACAAGCCGATGCAACTGAAACTGAAGAATTACGTAATGCGTTAGTAGCTTGGGTGCGTAAAGTCTTAGGCCCAGTAGCCACACCTGATGCGATTTATTGGGCACCTGCGCTGCCGAAAACCCGTTCAGGGAAAATTATGCGCCGTATTTTACGTAAAATTGCGGCGAATGAACTTGATAGTTTAGGTGATACATCGACTTTGGCTGACCCAAGTGTGGTGGATCAGTTGATTGCAGAAGTGAAAGCCAATCATTGATTTGAAGCCCTTGGTCTATCCCTCTCCTACAGGGAGAGGGGGATATGCAATAGATGATTTATGGTCTAATTCTGCTAAGCTTAAAGTTAAATCACGTTGTATATCAACGACGCTATTTTATATCCCGTTCAATGTTTCCAACATCATGTATAAGTACAGCAGGCATTGAGATAAAGCCATTCAGAATGATCTGCTAAGCTAAAAATATTAAAAATAAGGACGATCTCATGAATGCTTTACATCCTCTGAATTTCACAGCGCTAGAAATTGCGCAGCAACTTGCTCACACGTTTGCAAAAACAGCTGCTGAGCGAGACAAAGCAGGCGGTAATGCCAAAGTGGAGCGGGATTTAATTCGTCAAAGTGGTTTATTGAGTTTGTCTATTCCTAAACAATATGGTGGGCAAGGTGCAGATTGGGCAACCATTTTTCAAACTGTCCGCACCATTGCCCAAGTGGATAGTTCTGTAGCGCATATTTATGCTTTCCATCATTTACTTATTGCAACGGTACAGTTATTTGCACAACCTACGCAATATGCAAAATGGTTTGAAGATACTGCAAAAAATAACCTATTTTGGGGCAATACCTTAAACCCTTTGGACAGACGTACCAAAGCAACTCAAGTTTCAGAGCAAGAGTTTATTTTTCATGGCGATAAAAGCTTTTGTTCAGGTTCGATTGACTCAGATATTTTGCTTTGTTCAGGGTTTGATGAGGAGGGAAAATTATTGATTGGGGTGATTCCAACGGCACGTGAAGGCATCAGCTTTTTGGGTGATTGGAACAATATGGGACAACGCCAAACGGATAGTGGAACAAGTCACTTCGAGCAAGTGAAAATTTCTAAAGATGAGTTATTGCTGAATCCTGGACCATTAAGTACTCCATACTCAAGTTTACGCCCTTTAATTGCTCAATTGATCTTTGTGCATTTATTTTTAGGTGTAGCGGAAGGGGCTTTTGATATTGCCAAAGAAATGGTGCAAAGCCAAAAAGCATGGTCAAAATCCTTAGTAGAAAATGCAGTGAATGATCCCTTTACTCAAAAGCATTTTGCAGAGTTTTATGTACAACTTGAAAGTGTACGTTTACTTGCCAATAAAGCGGTTGAAACTTTTCAATCTGCTTGGGATATCGGAGAAGGTTTGAATGCTGAACAGCGAGGAGAAGTATCGATTGCAATTGCCACAGCGAAAATTGCAGCGACCAATACTTCATTGTTTGTGACACAAAATATTTTCCAAGTGATGGGTGCTCGGGCAACCACAGCAAAACTCAATTTAGATCGTTTTTGGCGTAATGTACGCACACAAACTTTGCATGATCCGATTGATTATAAGTATCAAGAAGTTGGGGAATGGGTGTTGACAGGAAAAGTACCTGAGCCAAGTTTTTATTCTTAATGATAAAATTAAAAAGCCTAGCGAATTTAAACTAGACATCACTGTGAAAGATTTTAGATTTATACACACTAAATAAAATTGCTATTAGATAAGACAAATTTATGTGCACGTGTCAAAAAATTGATAACTTCTTTGTATGCCCAAATGGTTTTACAGATATTTTTAGTCGTATTGACTCATGAAGGCTTTTCGGAAAATAAGTGTATTCATAAAGGGTGTGATAACTATTCTTTGAATGGAATACAAATTTGCCTAAACCATTTTGGCTATAAATTTGATTTAAAGGATGGAAGTTATTAAGACTATGATTTTATACAAATAAATATCATTTAGGATTTTTTGATTAAAAAAATCCCCCAAGCCGAGTCCTGAGGGATAAAAACTGATGATCGATTAAAATAATTTATTGTGATTATTGACCCACACTTTAAGCTGATTTTGCAGTGATTTGATGTTTTTGAGCCTCCTCTAATTCACGAACGAGAGGCAATACTTTTTCGCCAAAATATTCCACTTCTTCAATAAAATGTAAGAAACCTGAAAGCACAAGGTCTACGCCCACACTTTTTAATTCCACAATACGTTCAGCAATTTGTTGTGGTGTGCCAATCAGATTGGTTTTAAAGCCATCATTGTATTGTACTAAGTCTTCAAAAGTAGATTTTGCCCAGTTACCTTCACCTTCTTTAGAAGCTGCACCTGCTTCACGAGTTGCATCACCAAAGGCATTGACTGCTTCAACATTGGCTTGATCAATGATGTCTTGTAGCACGGCTTGAGCTTCTTCTTCGGTATCACGGGCAATAATGAAGGCATTGACCCCAATTTTAACCTGATGGTTGTTTGCCTTTGCTTTTTCACGAATATCATCAATCTGCTTTTTCAGCTCAGCAGGTGTATTGCCGTTGGTAAAGTACCAATCCGATACACGTGAAGCCATATCGCGTGCGGCACGAGAGCTACCACCTTGGAAGATTTCAATATGCGGCTTTTGAATGGGTTTTGGGCTGAGGGTATAATCTTGGAACTGATAATATTTACCCTCAAAACTATAATGATCTGTTGTCCAAATCCCTTTTAGTGTGCGAATAAACTCTTCTGAACGAACATAGCGTTCGTCATGTTCAGGCCAAGGCTCACCAATAGCATCAAATTCACCTTTAAACCAGCCACTGACCACATTGATGGCAATACGCCCGTTGGTTAAATGGTCAATGGTGGCTAATTGCTTGGCTGCCAGTGCTGGTTTCCAAGGACCTGGTAAAATTGCGGCAATCACTTTTAATTTGTCAGTTTTTGCCAAAATACCATGACTAAAGCTCACTGATTCATGTTGATTTTCTGCGTTATATCCTGCTGTAAAGCGAATCTGAGTGAGTGCATATTCAAAGCCACTTTTTTCAGCGGCTTTTGCTAGACGCACATTATAGTCATAGCTCCAATCTGTACGCTGTTCGATTTGGCTCACCACCAAACCACCACTCACATTCGGTACCCAATACGCAAATTTAATATTTTTATCGTGTTGTGACATTAGTTGATCCTTGGAATAATTAAGCCACGTGTGTTTTTGGCTTTTTATGATGAATCCGTGCTTCTGCTGCATCTAAACTTGGTACAGCAGCGGAGGGTAAAACTTCTTCTTGCTCGATTTGTTTGTTAATGCCTAAGTTTTGTGAAGCCTGTTGAGATTTTACTTTCACCACATCTGCACGTTTTCCTTTGGCAGGTGCCCACTCTAAAATGGGTAATGCACGTGCAACGGCAAGCGTGATGCGATCACGTAAAAATTCGCTGTGAATCGTGTATTCAGGTGTGAAATCACGATCTGTTGCATAAACACCAATCGGTAGAGTTTGTGCTTGGAAGAAGCTGAACAATGGACGCAGTTGATGCTCAAGCACTAAAGCATGACGGTCTGAACCACCCGATGCAGCAAGCAATACAGGTACATCGACCAATGCAGTTTGTTCAACAAAGTCAAAGAAATGTTTAAATAACCCAGTGAATGACGCACGGTAAACAGGTGTTCCAACAATCAGTGCATCGGCTGCTTCTACGGCTGCTAAATCTTCTTGCACACGTTGTGGGAGTTGATGACGGTAAATTGCACCACCTAAGAGTTGCCCAATTTCACTAAATTTAATGAAATGTACATGGATGGGCGTTGCTTCACCTAATTCATCTAAAATGGCTTGGACTAAAGCTTCGGTTTTTGAAGGGTGATTTAAGCCACCTGATACAGCAACAATATTTAAGGGTTTCTGTTGAATAAATGACATGTCAATAACCTAAAAGCGTTTAATATCGGAATGACATTTATTAATCAACATTCAATATATTCTGTAAAATAAGCAAAAACAGATTGGTTATCAGATTTTTGGATATATGCTAAAAATTTATTTTGAGGTTTATTTTTATTCTTTAACTGCTTGATATATTTATTTAGTTTTAAAATATATAAGCAATTCTTTGCAAATGCTTAAATTTATATTTAAAAACGATAAAGAAATACAAAAAATGATAAATAACATAAAATGTGTAGGGATTTTATATTTAAAGCGACAAAATTATTAAAAATTCGTTATATTTAATTATCTTTAACAGCAATAGTACAGTTAGAATGAAAGACTGTGCTAGAGAGCTCTCACTTCGCTTATGAATATTTTAATCGTTGATGACCATCCACTGTTTCGCCATGCTTTAATTCAAGCGGTGCGTTATAGTTTACCCCAAGCTCAAATTCATGAAACTGCTGCAGTGAATGAATTTTATGAGCGTTTAGAGAATGGTCCTGAACCTGATTTAGTTCTGTTAGATTTAAATTTACCGGGTGCATCTGGGTTTTCTGCACTGGTGCATGTCCGTGCACAATATCCTTCATTGCCCATCATTGTCGTTTCTGCGCATGAAGAAGCTTCGATTATCCAACGTGCCATTGCACATGGTGCAATGGGTTACATTCCAAAATCAGCGCATCCAAGCCATATTGGTGAAGCGATTCGACAGGTGTTAGAAGGGGACATTTGGTTACCTCCAAATTTACCTGCAAATATGAGTTTTGATCCACGTGCAGCAGATGAGGCTGCCTTGGCTGAACGCATTCAATCTTTAACACCGCAACAATTCCGTGTGTTGATGATGGTGGCAGAAGGTTTGCTGAATAAACAAATTGCTTATGAACTTGAGGTATCTGAAGCGACAATTAAAGCGCATGTCACTGCAATTTTCCGTAAATTGGGCGTGCAAAATCGTACCCAAGCGGTATTGGCGATCAGTGCACTGAATATTGAAGAGAAAAAAGTGTAATTTATTGTGATGTTATAAAAATGGATGCTTTTAGCATCCATTTTTATTGAGCATTAGCGTTTGACTACGATTGAGTCAATACCGCTATGTTGTAAGGTCTGCTGTGCAATCACTGCTGCATTTTGAGAATCATAAGGACCAGAAATTACACGGTACCATGTTTGACCACCTTCGGTTGCTTTAACGACATCTGCTGATAGACCATTTAAAATGATTTCAGCACGGCGCGCATCGGCACTGTCAGGGTCAGGGTAACTACGTACTTGTAAAATATATTCAGGTTGTACAGGTGCAGGTGCTTGTTCAGAGCTATCTAAACCAACATTCACTTCCTCACTACTGCTTGGTGTTTCAGGTGCTTCCACGATCACAGGCTGTGTACTTGTTTGAGTTTCAGGCACAGCTTGCTCTGGAATTGGTGTTACCTGTTGGTTGGGCAAGAGGTCATAAAAACGGTAATCTTTATTGGTATCTTCTTGATAATGATCAGAAGTCACTTCATTACTACGTGTTTTTACAGGTGCCCACGGTTTCCAGAGCATCAGTGCGACACCAAAACTGAGGATAATTAATATAACGACAAGCATCCCTAACCATTTTGGAATCAATGGTTTTTTAGGTTTATTTGGCCGTTCAGACACGCCGCGTTGCGTTTTTCCAAACACGTGGAATTCCTCTTACTCAATAACAACGTTATATTTGACAACGTCTTTGAGTACCGACACGGTGGACGATACTCAATAGATTTCTACAGTATTTTAGCGATACCTTACATTGCCTCTGGTGCAGAAACACCGAGTAACTCTAGTCCATTATAGATGACTTGTTGAACATTTTTTGACAATAATAAACGAGCTTGTGTTAACTCGGCATCATCGCCTAAAACTTTATGTTCGTTGTACCAACCATGGAATAAAGACGCTAATTCTTTTAAATAATTCCCCACTTGATGTGGTTCATAATTGTTCGCAGCACGAATCAAAATTTCAGGATAAGCTGCAAGTTTTGCAAGAATTTCTGTTTCTGCATCTAAGTCTAATTTTGCAGCAAATTGGCGTGCATTTACTGTATCAAAATTGATACCCGCTGCAGCCGCTTTTTCAAGCATACGGCAAATACGTGCATGTGCATATTGGATGTAATACACCGCATTGTCTTTACTTTGTGACACAGCAAGATCTAAGTCAAAATCAATGTGTTGTTCAGATTTACGCATTACATAGTAGAAACGTGCAGCATCATTGCCCACTTCTTTACGTAAGTCACGCAAAGTCACGAACTGACCTGAACGAGATGACATTTGTATCATCTCACCGCCACGCCATAAGCTCACAAATTGAACAAGTAATACGGTAAGTTTCTTCGAGTCATAGCCCATCGCATCAATTGCCGCTTTGACACGTGCAATATAACCGTGGTGATCTGAACCCCAAATATCGATAATATCGGTATAGCCACGTTGTAATTTATTCAAGTGATACGCGATGTCAGAGGCAAAATACGTGGTTTGACCATTGCGACGTTTGACGACACGGTCTTTTTCATCACCAAATTCAGTCGATTTAAACCAAATGTTGCCATCTTTTTCGTAAAGGAAGCCACGTTGGTCTAAAGTTTGTAATGCTTCATCAATTTTTTCAGTCAATGATGCTTCGCTGAACCATTTGTCAAAGGTCACACCAAACTCACCAAGGTCATCTTTAATGTCATCTAAAATGGCATGTAAAGCAGCTTGATGGAAAACACGATAGCCTTCGCCAATTAAGTTTTGCGAGTTATGAATTAAACCATCAATGTGTTTTTCTTTATCACCTGAAAGTACAACTTTGTTGCCATCAGCATCAAGTTCTGCTGCGTATTGAACATCTTCAGGGACATCTTTGTATACCTCAGCGACAGGGCGAACGTACGCTTCACCATCTTTGTCGATAATGCTTTGCGCGATTTCTTTTACATAGTCGCCTTGGTAGGCATTTTTAGGGAAAACTAAAGTTTGACCTGTTAGCTCTAAATAACGCAAATAAGTTGAGGTTGCCAAAATGTCCATTTGACGACCTGCATCGTTGACATAATATTCACGGTCAACTTTTGCACCTGTTGCTTCAAGTAAGTTTGCAACGGTCATCCCATAAGCTGCACCGCGACCATGACCAACGTGAAGGCTTGAGGTTGGGTTTGCAGACACAAATTCAACTTGGATTTTCTTTGCTGCATTGGCTTGGGTTTTACCAAACTGATCTTTTTGTGCTTCGATACGATCAAGCACTGCAAAACGTTGGTCTGCATTTAAAAAGAAGTTAATAAAACCAGGACCTGCGATTTCAGCTTTACTAATATCTGCAACTTCTGGCAAATTTGCCAAGATTTTTTCTGCAAGATCACGAGGCTTCATACCTGCAACTTTCGCACCCATCATGGCAATATTTGACGCAAAATCCCCATGGCTTCGGTCTTTGGTTCGCGTTAAAACGCTGGTGTTGTTCCAGTCAGATGGAAGGGTCCCTTCAGCTTGTAGGGATTGCACTGCATGATCAAGAGCTGCTTGTATTGCCGTATTCATAATCGATCGAGAAATAAATGTTGCAGAAAAACAGCAAATATAGCAAATTTCCATGCTTTT
Source organism: Acinetobacter sp. 251-1 (assembly GCF_030329305.1). Classification (NCBI taxonomy): domain Bacteria; kingdom Pseudomonadati; phylum Pseudomonadota; class Gammaproteobacteria; order Moraxellales; family Moraxellaceae; genus Acinetobacter; species Acinetobacter sp. 251-1. The sequence goes on from NZ_JACANS010000014.1 coordinate 88,141, forward strand.
AGGTAAAACCATTTGTATGCAAAGTACAAAAGAAGATAAATACGTTTGTTTAATTTTTGATAAATACTGAAAAAGATTCAAAATCTTAATACTTTCAATTATTGTATGTGGTTTATATGTGTCAAAAGCGCGTTGTATGAATCAGAAAACAGCCATGATTATTGGTAATATTCCGAAGTTACCTGCCAAATATGCTCCTTGGATTTTACCTTTATTATTATCAGGACTGATGAGTGGTATCATTTCGTTTATAAATACTGTCAAGAACTTGGGTTGGATCGAAAATTTATTCTCTATTTTCTTTTCTGCTTGGATGATGTCATGGATGTTTGCTTATCCTATCGTGTTGATCATATTGCCAATTGTAAGAAAACTAACCAGTTTATTTGTCGATATGTCACCAAATCAACCGCATAAATAAGCTGATTTGTTGTTTTTAAAGCTGTATTCCATGTCTAAATCTATCTCATATCACTATCAATTTAAGAAATACCCTAAATCGTAAAAAAAGGACTAATCTATAGCCCGAGATAGATGAAACTCGACTGTTTGTTATCTGGATTTTCATCTAAATCTAAACATAATGAGATGGGACATGACCACAGAAAACTTGCAAGTAAAGAAACCGTTATATACCCCTTATGCAGGGAACACTCTCCTTGAGCTTCCGCTTTTAAATAAAGGCTCGGCCTTTACGGAAGAAGAGCGTAGCCAATTTAATTTATATGGCTTGATTCCACATGTGATCGAAACCATCGAAGAACAAAGTCAACGCTCATATCAACAATATTGCGACTTTAATGACGCTATCAATAAACATATTTATCTTAGAAATATTCAAGACACCAATGAAACCTTGTTTTATCACCTGATTGAAAATCATCTCAGTGAAATGATGCCAATCATCTATACACCAACCGTTGGTGAAGCATGTCAGCGTTTCTCGGATATTTATCGCCGTCATCGTGGGACATTTATTTCCTATCCAGACCGTGAACATATCGATGATATTTTGCATAATGTGAATAAGAAAAATGTCAAAGTGATTGTCATCACAGATGGTGAACGTATTTTGGGATTAGGCGATCAGGGCATTGGTGGCATGGGTATTCCAATCGGAAAATTATCGCTCTATACCGCATGTGGTGGCATCAGTCCTGCATATACATTACCGATTACTTTAGACGTGGGGACGAACAATCAACAATTGTTAAATGATCCAATTTATCTCGGTTGGAATCAGCCTCGAATCAGCGGCGAAGAATATTATCATTTTGTTGATGATGTGATTGCGGCGATCAAGCGTCGTTGGCCAAAAGCATTAATTCAATTTGAAGACTTTGCACAAAAAAATGCGATGCCTTTACTGGAAAAATATCGGAATCAAATTTGCTGTTTTAATGATGATATTCAAGGGACAGCAGCAGTGTCAGTAGGCAGTCTCATTGCTGCAAGTCGTGCGGCAGGCAAACAACTGAAAGACCAAAAAGTGGCATTTTTAGGTGCAGGTTCAGCAGGTTGTGGTATTGCAGAACAAATTGTTGCACAAATGGTGGCAGAAGGTCTGACCGATACTGAAGCACGTGCACGTGTCTTTATGGTCGACCGTTTTGGTTTAATCACTGAAAATCAGCCGAACCTGTTAGATTTCCAACGTAAATTGGCACAAAAGCCTGAGGAAGTCGCGCATTGGGGCAATGCAGAAGAAGTCATTTCATTACTTGATGTAGTTAAAAATGCTAAACCAACGGTTCTTATTGGGGTGTCGGGACAACCAGGATTATTCACGGAAGAAATTATCCGAACTTTAGCTGCCAATTGCGAGCATCCGATTGTTTTACCATTATCAAACCCGACCTCTCGTGTAGAGGCTGTGCCTGCTGATATTATCGAATGGACAGAAGGGCGAGCTTTAATCGCAACAGGTAGTCCATTTGCACCTGTGAATTATCAAGGTCAAATCTTTAATATTTCACAATGTAATAACTCATACATTTTCCCTGGTATAGGGCTGGGCGTTGTTGCAGTACAAGCAACACGTGTCACAGATAATATGTTAATGGCTTCAAGTAATGCTTTGGCAGATTGTTCACCAAAATTACAAGATATTCATGCTGACTTATTGCCTGATTTGAACGAGCTACAAAAAGTTTCTAAGATCATTGCTTTTAAAGTAGCAAAAGCAGCGATCGAAGATGGTGTTGCACCTGCGATTAGTGATGAGCAATTACAAGAAAATATTGAAGCAAACTTTTGGAAACCTGAGTATCGTCGTTATAAACGTATACCATTTTAAGTTGAATTTATTGTCTATTCACATAAGATGGAGTCTACATAGACTCCATTTTTATATTTAAAATGCGTATAGCAAGCGATGTATATATGAGAAAAATAGTTTTAGCACTTGCCGTATGTTTGTCAGTTTCAAGCGTGTATGCACAAGAAAATATATGCGAAACACAGTGGCAAACTGAACAGAAAAAACCCATTCAAATCAAAAAGCTCAAACGTCAACATTGTGCTTTGATTTGGGAGGATGCCAAAGTCAGTGCGTTACTAAAAAAGATGGGGCTGAACCACAATAATGATCAATGGATGGCAACCGATGAGTGTGATGTGATCCAAGTGGGGCAGCAAAAATACACCTTGTATCAAGCTTATTATAAAAATGACTTGAGTAATTTGTACGTGCTTCGCGATTCAAACAATAATCTGTATGGATTTTTTAGAGATTTAGGCAAATATTCATTTGTAGAAGATAAATTTATTCCAACCCAAACAGCCAATCGACACGGCGTTGATTTGAAATGTGCAGCGTTAGGGAATAATTCAAAATTGCCGCATATTTTGATCCAAAATATTTTTCAACGTGGCATAGATTTAACACATTATTCTTTTGACGATAACAGTAAATAAATATAGACGCAGATTTAAAAAGACATGAAAAAATATTTAGTTGTGGTTTTACTGTTAAGTAGCGCACAGGTCTTTGCAGACAATATTTCGTGTGTGCAAAGTAGTCGTGACTTGATTTCTGAATTGTATCGGGATTATCCACTGCACTCAGACAAAGATATTGCAGGCGAGCCTCGACAGATTTTGCGTCATTATTTTGATGCCAATATGGTGCAACTTTTATTGCGTGAGCAAAAGTGTGCTGCAAAAATACAGGGTCAATGTCATTTAGATTTTAACATTTTGAGTAATGCGCAAGATGTAGCTGACGATATTTCCATCCGTGTTTTGGATGCGACAGAGCATCGTGCACTACTTAAAGTTGGCGAACAATTCATTGATTTCAAAATGCGTATGGAGCAAAACTGTATGCGAATTCAGGACATTGAATATGAAGAAGCCGACAGTCTAAAACAAAGATTGAGTGGGAAATGAAAAAATTTAATAAAATTAGTATTGTCATTCTTGTGTTGCTGGAGTTGACAGTATGTCATGACCCATCACAAAAATAGGCGATGATCAAACTCAAATTACAGCTGCCGTTGAAGAAAAAGTAGAACAAATTAACCGTTCATCCCAAGCATCATCCGAAGAAACACCAATGGATTCAAAAGAATTTTATGAAATGATGAATGTGGAAACATGGTTTGGATTTGATGAAAACTCGCCAGAGCCGATGTGTCATACAGTGAAATTTTATAAACTGAAACCTGATCAATGTGATATTTCTAAGTAGGCGTTTGGTTTGGAAAATGATGCAATTTATATTGAGAAAGCCTCCTCACGTATTTTTGCATATTCAACAGAGCAACAATGTATTGATGCATTGGAAGTACGAAATTCCAATGCACCTTAATCTTGATCCAGAAAATATTCTTCTTGCACAAGTCGAATATTGGCTTGCAAAATTATTCTGTATCTAGAATTTCTTCGAGTATGTCTTCATTCGGGGCAAAGAAATAAGCGCCATCTACTGGGGTCACAAAGTGAAGTAAACGGTCATGAATGCCATCGCCACTTGTACCAAACATACGCACGAGCATTTTATCAATACGGGTTAAGTCTTTGGTATAAGCAATGAAGAATAAACCTTGTTCGCCCTGACCATCACCATAGGGTAAAGAGTGGCGTAGAATTTCGAGTTCTTCACCTGCATCATCTTCAATCACGGTACGCGCAATATGTGCATTGTCAGGTTTAGCATCATCATCGAGCTCAATACTTTCTAACTTAGTACGACCAATGACATGCTCTTGAGCATCAACTTTTAGTTTTTTCCAATTTTCTAAGTTATGTACATAACGCTGTGCAAAGACAAAAGAACCTTCAGCAAAAATACCTGCTTCTTCACCAAGTAATGCGACTTCGTCACGGTCATCAGGGAATTGTGGATTTTCAGTACCATCAATGAAACCTGTTAAATCACGGCCATCTAAATAGCGGAAACACACTCGTTCATCTAAAACTTCAACTTGGTCTTGGATGCCATCAAAAAATGATTGGCTCATTGCAAAACATAAATCTGCACGGGCTGAAGCAATATGAATCAGGACATCCGCAGGCACTACAGGCATGTTGAAAGAACCCTGAATCGGTTCAAGTTGTTTAAAACCTGTCGGAGTTTGAGAATAAAGCTGTGTCCAAAGTGCGGGACCAAATGCGACAGAGGTTTTGATTTCAGCTTCAGGATGCTGGGTGATTAAACGATCACGTGTGCTAAACAGCGCATTGAGTTGTTCTTTTAAAGCATCAATAGACAGATCTTTTAAATTTAAAACAATAAAGCGGGCATGATTTGACGGTAAAGGCAAAATTACAGATTGGGCTGTCATTACGAGATGGCTCCTTCATTTATTATTCATTCAATTTAACTATTGTGCATGATCATACACAGACTAGAAAGCGAAGCTTTATATTTTTTAACGATTAAATTAATCGAAAAGTATGGTATTAAAATCGTTATAATTACATTTCAAAAAATCTCCTGATATTTATTATGTCTTATCAAGTCTGGTTTGCTTATATGTTGGCGTGCTGGGTGATCAGTATTTCCCCTGGTGCGGGCGCAATTGCATCGATGTCGAGTGGTTTAAGCTATGGTTTTCGCCGTGGTTATTGGAATGCTTTAGGCTTACAACTGGCATTAATTGTACAAATTGGCATTGTTGCAGCAGGGGTGGGAGTGTTATTCGCGACGACACCTTGGGCATTTTTATTGGTGAAATGGTTTGGAGTGTTGTATTTATTGTATTTGGCATATTTACAATGGAATGCCCCCATTCAGTCGATTGATATTAAAGCCGAAACTCAGCCTAAAACGATTCCTATGCTCATTCTACATGGTTTCTTGGTGAATATGAGTAATCCTAAAGCCATTGTGTTTTTACTCGCAGTCTTGCCACAATTTTTAGATTTGTCTAAACCACAGTGGATTCAATATGTGATTATGGCTGTCACCATGATTACGATTGATTTGATTGTGATGGCAGGTTATACAGGCTTGGCAGCCAAAGTCTTAAGGTTGCTCAAATCACCAAAACAACAAAAATATATGAATCGTACTTTTGCCATATTATTTAGTTGCGCCGCAGCTTTGTTGAGTTTGGTGCATCAGTGATGGAATACATTTTAAGCATTCTTTTTTAGAATGAGCTTATATTTATACGAAAAAACGTTGATTCATAATGATCTTATGTTTGAGTTGAGACATATACCGTAAAAAGCAAATCATTAAACAGACTATATTAAACTTTGGCAGTGAGTTTAATGATTTGAAACTCTCAGGTTTTAACGGATTTTTTTAACTTTTTGAATAATAAAGATCATGGCAAATACAATCGACATGGTTAAAACAATGCTTAAACCTGTGGAAATATTTAAACCCGCACTTGACCATAAACCGACAGTCACACCCATTTGAGCAATGATAAAAGCAGCAATGACCATTTGCTTTGGAGAGTGTGACACGAGACGTGCACTGAGTGCAGGAATAACCAACAATGCACCCATGAGTAAAGAACCCACAGCACGTAATGCTAAAACGGTAAATAATGCCAAAAGCAACATGAAAATTAGGCGTTGCCATTTTGCATTAACCCCTTCACTGACCGCAATATCAGGATCAATGGCAATTTGAATCTGTGCTTGCCAATAGTGAAACAACACAGCCAAAGCTGCGATGATAATACCAATAAATACAGGTAAATCTGACCATTCAATGGTGAGTAGGTCACCAAATAGATAACTCAATAATTCAGGTCGTAGGGCAGGTAAGTGCTGAATCAGCAACAAGCCTGAACAGAGTAAAGTTGCGGAGCACAGCGCAAGCAAAGCATCATTGGGTAAACGAGGATCGTGCAATACCCAAAGAATTGCCACTAATAAAATAGCGGTAAACGTTACACCAATCCATAAAGGCAGACTTAGCACTGCTGCAAGTGCCACCCCTAAGAGCGTGCCGTGTGCCATGGTATCGGCAAAAAAAGACATCCTGCGCCACAACATTAAACAGCCCAAAGGTGCTGTTAGAAAAACCAAAAGTGTGCCCATAATCCATGCTGGTAATAGCAGTTGTAACCATTCCATCATGATCTAGGCTTCCGGTTCAGGGTGAATGTGGGGACGAGCATCATGTTCACAGGTTTTTGCAGAGTCACCGTGTGCACAATGATCATGATGGTGTTGATATGGGACACGATTTGTCCCGAAAATCGCTTGATACTCAGGATGTTGTTGAATATTTTCAGGTAAACCACTACAGCAAATATGTTTGTTTAAACACACGACCCGTTGTGTCCCTTGCATGACCCATTGTAAATCATGCGATACGATTAAAATCGAACAACCATAGCGTTCAGGCAAACTGCGCACATAATCATAGAGTTCAGCTTCAGACTGAATGTCTAAGCCTTGCATAGGTTCATCAAGCACTAAAACATCCGGTTGGCGTAATAACGCCCGTGCCAATAGCACACGTTGACGTTCGCCACCTGAAAGCTGCTGTACTTTTGAGTCTTTTAGTTTGGTAATGCCTGTATCTCGAATGATTTCGGTTTTAATGGTTTTGTCGCATTTTTCGAGATCAAGTAAATCTTTCACACGTAGTGGTAAACTATGCGAAGGATTGAATTTTTGTGGTACATATGCCAGTTTGAGTTTTTTAGGGCTAATGATTTTACCTGAGTTGGGCTTTACTATGCCCAATAGCACCTTAATCAGGGTTGATTTTCCTGCGCCATTGGGACCAATCAGCGTGACAATTTCTTTTTCATGTAAAGAAAAATCAACATTTTTTAAAATATCACGCTCATCAATCCGCACATTGATCTGTTGTAATTGCACAAGCGAAGCTGTGACTGGCTTTAAGCCTTGTTCGAGCACTGCTGACATAGTCCTGAAATCTCGATAATACTGTGGTGTGCTTTAAATCCATCTGAATCTGAGAGTTGATCAAGTTGCTCAATCAGACCTTTAGCAGAAGCCTCTTTCACCGTATGGCATTCAGAACAAATCAAAAAAGCCGCTTGGTGTCCTTCACGAGGGTGGCAACACGGAATATAGGCATTGATAGAGGTTAAACGGTGAATAAAACCCTTTTCTAATAAAAAGTCTAATGTTCTATACACTGTTGGTGGGGCAGCAGGGCGTTCAGATGAGCCTTTTAGTTTTGCCAATAAGTCATACGCACCCACGGGACCTGTCGAATTTAAGATGAGTTCTAGCACTTCTTTTCGTAGAGGTGTGAGACGAGCACCCGCAGCAGCACAAATATTTTCTGCTTCTATTAGACGAGTTTTGACATTTTGATGGTCATGGACGCCATGTAAAGTATCATGATGCTCGTGTGAACATAGGTTCATTGCACACCTCAAAAGACGTTTTTAGTAAAAGGACAATCACAAATAGTAACATGAAGCCTGATCATGTTACGAATGGCATAGGTTTTTTTTCATATTTGTTATATTATAACATTTAAGTAATTTTGGTAAATTTTTCCACATGAAACGCTTCTTTGCTTTCTGTGTCAGCGCATTATTTGCAGGTATGGCGTGGGCACAAGCACCTTTGGTGGTGTCAACACATCCTATTTATTTGATTTCAAAAAAAGTCATGCAAGGTATTGAAGAACCTGTATTGCTTTTAGATCATCAAAGTGGACATGATGTACAGCTAACGCCATTGAACCGGAAAACCATTAAAGAGGCATCTTTGGTGATTTGGCTGGGTAAAGCCCATGAAGCACCGCTCGAAAAAGCGTTGCAAGACAATGCCAATGCCATTTCTATTTTAGATTCGGGTATTATCCAAGCCTTGCCCTTAAGAAGTCCACGAGGTATTGCCTTAAAAGATACTGTCGATACTCATGTATGGCTTGATCCAAACAATGCTGTACGTATCGGTTTCTTTATTGCAGCTTTACGTTCACAACAACATCCTGAAAATAAAACAGCGTATTGGAATAATGCGAAAAAATTTGCCAATGAAATGCTTTTAGCATCACAAAGATATACAGGAGAGGGGGTAGCACGACCATATTGGGCATATCATGATGCTTATCAATATTTAGAACGTTCGCTTAACTTAAAATTTGCGGGTGCGATGACTGATGACCCACATGTTGCGCCCACGATTGCCCAAATTAAATACCTCAATGACCATCGACCAAGCAAAAAAGTCTGTTTACTTGCTGAAGCCAGTGCAAGCCCAAGTCAATATAAAAAATTGGGTGCAATTACATTTCAATCGGTTGATGAATCTTTAGCGAAACAACAAGATTTTGTGGTTGCATGGCAAACTTTAGCTGCACAAACACAAGCTTGCGTAGTTAATGCACGAAAATGATGCAAATATTAAGCAACAATTGTACAGATCAAAAGCAATTTAATCTGTGAAAAAAACACGACTAAGGTCGGGAAAAGATTGCATGTTCAGGGGTGTAACTCTATAATGCCTGCGATTAAAAACGATCATCAGCTAAACTTGTCAAGCATTTATGCTGTGAGTGGATAAAAAATGAGCCGAACTAGTCGCATGATTGACCGACGATTAGCGAAAGCTTTGGTCTATTTACAAGCATGTATGATTCCTGTTTCAGCCTTGATAGGGTGGGTCTTGAAAGACTCGACTGCGGCTTTGAGTGCAGCATTAGGTGCACTAATATGTTGGCTTGCTAGTTGTTATTTTTCTTGGCAGTCATTTCGAGCAGCAGGCGCGCGAGCATCGAAACAAGTTCTTTCGAACATGTATCGGGGCATGATGGGCAAATTTGCAATTGTGATCGTTGGATTCATTTTAATTTTAAGCAATGTCAAACCGTTATCCCCGGTCGCATTGTTTTGTGGTTTTATACTTGTACAAGCCATGACGTGGATTGCTCCTTTTTGGGCAACCCGTTTACAAAAATGAGTATAAGCACAGCAAAAATTGAAAAGTTTTTCAGGAATAGGCGAGATATCAAGCAGCACGCGATATTCGTTTTATTCTATTAGTTTTTTTACATTGACCAGGTGTGATTTATGGCTGCTGAAGAACATGCCCTTACTTCGACCGAGTATATCAAGCATCACTTGACCAATATGACCTATGGTAAAATGCCAGACGGTACATGGAAATTGGCTGAAAGTGGTGCTGAAGCTCAACAGATGGGGTTCACTGCTATTCACTTGGATTCAATGGGTTGGTCTATCGGACTTGGTTTAATTTTCTGTTTGTTGTTCTGGTGCGTAGCGAAAGCTGCAAACTCTGGTGTTCCTACCAAGTTCCAGTCTGCAATTGAAATGATTATTGAGTTTGTAGATTCAAGTGTTCGTGATACTTTCCACGGGAAGTCTCGTTTGATTGCACCGTTGGCACTAACCATTTTTGTGTGGATTTTCCTCATGAACTTAATGGACTTAGTACCAGTAGATTTCATTCCACATCTCGCTACGCTTATTGGTAGCAACGTGTTTGGTATGGATCCACACAGTGTGTATTTCAAAATTGTACCTACTACAGATCCTAACATTACTCTTGGTATGTCTTTATCTGTATTTGCTCTCATTATTTTCTACAGTATTCGTGAAAAAGGTGTGAGTGGTTTTGTAGGCGAATTGGCACTGAATCCATTCAATCCTAAGAATCCAATCGCTAAAGCGCTTTTAATTCCATTTAACTTGCTTTTGGAATTGGTAACTTTCCTTGCACGTCCAATCTCTTTGGCTCTCCGACTTTTCGGTAACATGTATGCGGGTGAATTAATCTTCATTCTTATCGCATTATTACCGTTCTGGATCCAGTGGGCATTGTCTGTGCCATGGGCGATTTTCCATATTTTGATTATCACCCTGCAAGCATTTATTTTTATGATGCTCACCATCGTTTATCTAAGCATGGCAAGCGAAAAGCATTAATGGTATTACCTAACTATCAATCGGTGGTTAGGTACAGTTTTTTTAACTTAATTTGGTATAAAACCTAACCTCTGAGGAATTATCATGGAACTCACTTTAGGTCTAGTTGCAATTGCATCTGCTATCTTGATCGCTTTTGGTGCTTTAGGTACTGCGATTGGTTTTGGTCTTTTAGGCGGTCGCTTCCTTGAAGCTGTTGCTCGTCAACCAGAATTGGCTCCACAACTTCAAACTCGTATGTTCTTAATTGCGGGTCTTCTTGATGCTGTGCCTATGATCGGCGTTGGTATTGGTTTGTTCTTCATCTTCGCAAATCCATTTGTAGGTTAATCAGCTTAATTCCTAAATTAAACCATTGAGGAATTTGCAATGAATATCAACCTCACATTGATTGGCCAAGCGATTGCATTTGCGATTTTTGTCGCATTCTGCATGAAGTTTGTATGGCCACCACTAATCAATGCGATTAGTGAGCGTCAGCGTAAAATCGCTGATGGCTTAAATGCTGCTGAAAAAGCGAAAGCTGATCTTGCTGATGCGCAAGCACAAGTAAAGCAAGAAATTGATGCAGCAAAAGCACAAGCGGCTCAATTGATCGAACAAGCGAACCGTCGTGCGGCACAATTGGTCGAAGAAGCGCGTACCCAAGCATCTGCTGAAGGTGAGCGTATTCGTCAACAAGCGAAAGATGCTGTTGACCAAGACATCAATTCTGCTCGTGAAGAATTACGTCAACAAGTTGCTGCTCTTGCAGTTGCTGGTGCAGAGAAAATTCTGAACCAACAAGTTGACGCAGAAGCTCATAATGCCATGCTGAATCAGCTGGCTGCTAAACTTTAAGAGAGGCGAATATGGCTGAACTCTTGACGTTGGCACGCCCATACGCTAAAGCAGCATTTGCTTATGCATCTGAGCAAAATGCAACTGACGCTTGGTCAAATGCATTACAACTGCTCAGTGCTGCGGTGCAAGATGAAGCATTCTCCGCTTATTTAAATCGCCCTGAGTTGACGCCTGCTGAGCAGGTTGCACTTTTCGCGAAAGTTTTAGGTGAACAGCAAACTGAAGCGGTGTCAAACTTTTTGACACTTCTTGCTGACAACGGTCGTTTGACCTTGTTACCTGAAATTGAAGCTGAATTTGAACAACTCAAATCGCAAAATAACAACACTGTAGACGTTGTGATTGAATCGGCTTTCCCGCTAGATTCAGTACAAGAACAGAAGTTGGCTCATGCGTTGGAAAAACGTTTGAACAGCGCTGTGAAAGTTACAGTTGAAGTAAATCCAGCATTGATTGCTGGTGTTGTTATTCGTGCAGGCGACCAAGTGATAGATGATTCTGCGCTTAGCAAGCTTGAAAAAATGCGTACTCGTCTTTTAGCGTAATTGTGCATCATAATTACATAAGACGAAGACTGAACTAATAAAAGATTGAGGTATAGCGCAATGCAACAACTGAATCCATCCGAGATCAGTGCGCTCATTAAACAGCGTATCGGCGATCTGGACACCAGCGCGACCGCTAAGAACGAAGGAACCATTGTGATGGTTTCCGACGGTATTGTGCGTATTCACGGCCTTGCTGATGCAATGTACGGTGAAATGATCGAATTCGACGGCGGCTTATACGGTATGGCACTGAACCTAGAACAGGATTCAGTGGGTGCCGTTGTTTTAGGTAACTACTTAAGCCTTCAAGAAGGTCAAAAAGCGCGTTGCACAGGCCGTGTATTAGAAGTTCCAGTTGGTCCTGAACTTCTTGGTCGTGTCGTAGATGCTTTGGGTAATCCAATTGATGGTAAAGGCCCAATTGATGCAAAACTTACAGATGCTGTTGAAAAAGTAGCACCTGGTGTAATTTGGCGTCAATCTGTAGATGAGCCTGTACAAACTGGTTATAAATCAGTTGATACAATGATTCCTGTAGGCCGTGGTCAGCGTGAGTTGATCATTGGTGACCGTCAAACTGGTAAAACAGCGATGGCGATCGATGCGATCATTGCTCAAAAACAATCAGGTATTAAATGTGTATACGTTGCGATTGGTCAAAAACAATCAACGATTGCAAACGTTGTACGTAAGCTTGAAGAAACTGGCGCTATGGCGTACACAACTGTTGTAGCAGCTGCTGCAGCGGATCCTGCAGCAATGCAGTATCTTGCTCCATATGCTGGTTGTACAATGGGTGAGTACTTCCGTGACCGTGGTGAAGACGCGTTAATCATTTATGATGACTTGTCTAAACAAGCAGTTGCGTATCGTCAAATTTCATTGCTTCTTCGTCGTCCACCAGGTCGTGAAGCTTACCCAGGTGACGTGTTCTATCTTCATTCACGTCTACTTGAACGTGCTTCTCGTGTATCTGCTGACTACGTTGAGAAATTCACTAACGGTGAAGTTAAAGGCCAAACTGGTTCATTAACTGCATTACCGATTATTGAAACTCAAGCAGGTGACGTATCTGCATTCGTACCAACCAACGTAATTTCGATTACTGACGGTCAGATCTTCTTAGAAACATCATTATTCAACGCAGGTATTCGTCCTGCTGTGAACGCGGGTATCTCTGTATCTCGTGTTGGTGGTTCTGCACAAACGAAGATCATCAAAAAATTGTCTGGTGGTATCCGTACTGCTTTAGCACAATACCGTGAATTGGCTGCGTTTGCTCAGTTCGCTTCTGACCTTGACGAAGCAACGCGTAAGCAACTTGAACATGGTCAACGTGTAACTGAATTAATGAAGCAAAAACAATATGCTCCATATTCAATTGCTGACCAAGCAGTTTCAATTTATGCATCTAACGAAGGTTATATGGCTGACGTTGAAGTGAAGAAAATCGTAGACTTTGATGCTGCGTTAATTTCTTACTTCCGTTCAGAACATGCTGCGTTAATGCAAAAAATCGATGAAACTGGTGCTTATGACAAAGACATCGAAGCTGCAATTAAAGCAGGTATTGAAAGCTTTAAAGCGACTCAAACTTACTAAGATTCAACGATGTTGAATCTAGTTATGGTTTGGTTCACGGAATCAACCTTCGAAGGCTCGAAAGGGCTTTCGAATACTAGGTTAAGCGTATGGCAAATTTAAAAGAAATTCGCGCCAAAGTAGCTAGTATCAAGAGCACGCAGAAAATTACTCGCGCGATGCAAATGGTAGCAGCTTCTAAGATGCGTCGTGCGCAAGAGCGCATGGCTCAGGGCCGTCCGTATGCCGAAAATATGCACCGTGTAATTGCTCATTTGGTACAAGCGAATCCTGAATATAAACACCGTTATATGGTTGAACGCCCAGTCAAACGCGTTGGCTATATCATTGTGTCTTCAGATCGTGGTCTTGCTGGTGGTTTGAACATTAACTTGTTCAAAAAAGTGGTTAAACACGTACAACAGCAACAAGAGCAGTCAATTGAAGTTCAATTTGCTTTGATTGGTCAAAAAGCGGTTTCGTTTTTTAAAAACTACGGCGGTAAAGTACTTGGGGCGACTACGAATGTAGGCGATGCACCAAGTCTTGAACAGTTAACTGGTTCTGTACAAGTGATGTTGGACGCATTTGATAAAGGCGAATTAGATCGTATTTATCTTGTGTCAAACGGCTTTGTCAATGCCATGACTCAAAACCAAAAAATCGAACAACTTGTTCCTTTAGCTGCTGCTGAAGAGAATGAAGGTCTAAACCGCCAATACGGTTGGGACTACCTCTATGAACCAGAAGCTGAAGAGCTTTTGAATGGTTTATTGGTTCGTTACATTGAGTCTATGGTGTATCAAGGTGTGATTGAAAATATCGCATGTGAACAGTCTGCTCGTATGGTTGCAATGAAAGCTGCAACAGATAATGCGGGTGAATTGATCAAGAGCCTACAACTCATTTATAACAAGCTGCGTCAAGCCGCGATTACTCAGGAAATTTCTGAGATCGTTGGTGGTGCCGCTGCCGTTTAACATTATTTTGAATTGAGGAGACAGCAATGAGTAGCGGTCGTATCATTCAGATCATCGGCGCGGTTATCGACGTCGAGTTTGAACGCAACAGCGTTCCTAAGATCTATGACGCTCTCCACGTTGACGGTACTGAAACTACTTTAGAAGTTCAGCAACAACTTGGTGATGGCGTAGTTCGTACTATTGCAATGGGATCTACTGAAGGTCTTAAGCGTGGTTTGAACGTAACTAATACTGGCGCTCCAATCTCTGTACCTGTAGGTACTGCATGTTTGGGTCGTATCATGGACGTTCTTGGTCGCCCAATCGACGAAGCTGGTCCAGTTGCAACTGAAGAACGTTTACCGATTCACCGTCAAGCGCCTTCTTATGCTGAACAAGCTGCTTCTACTGACCTTTTAGAAACTGGTATTAAAGTCATTGACTTACTATGCCCGTTCGCGAAAGGTGGTAAAGTTGGTCTGTTCGGTGGTGCCGGTGTTGGTAAAACTGTAAACATGATGGAGTTGATCAACAACATCGCAAAAGCTCACTCAGGTTTATCTGTGTTTGCTGGTGTTGGTGAGCGTACTCGTGAAGGTAATGACTTCTATCACGAAATGAAAGACTCTAACGTTCTTGACAAAGTAGCAATGGTCTACGGTCAGATGAATGAGCCACCAGGTAACCGTTTACGCGTAGCGTTAACTGGTTTGACTATGGCTGAGTACTTCCGTGACGAGAAAGACGAAAACGGTAAAGGCCGTGACGTATTATTGTTCGTAGATAACATCTACCGTTATACACTTGCGGGTACTGAAGTATCAGCATTGTTAGGTCGTATGCCGTCTGCTGTAGGTTACCAGCCAACTCTTGCAGAAGAGATGGGTGTTCTACAAGAACGTATTACATCGACTAAGTCTGGTTCTATTACGTCAATTCAAGCGGTATACGTACCTGCCGATGACTTAACAGATCCATCGCCTGCAACGACGTTCGCTCACTTGGACGCAACTGTTGTATTGAGCCGTGACATCGCATCTTCTGGTATTTATCCAGCGATCGATCCACTTGACTCAACTTCACGTCAGTTAGATCCACTTGTAGTGGGTACTGAGCATTACGAAATTGCTCGTGCAGTTCAAAACGTTCTTCAACGTTATAAAGAATTGAAAGACATTATCGCAATTCTTGGTATGGACGAATTGGCTGAAGAAGATAAATTGACTGTTTACCGTGCGCGTAAAATTCAACGTTTCTTCTCTCAACCGTTCCACGTAGCTGAAGTGTTTACTGGTGCTCCTGGTAAACTTGTACCGCTTAAAGAAACAATTCGTGGCTTTAAAGGTCTTCTAGCTGGTGAATACGATCACATCCCAGAACAAGCGTTCTATATGGTTGGTGGTATTGACGAAGTGATTGCTAAAGCTGAGAAACTTTAATTAGTTCCCTAATTTAGGAGATTCTCATGTCTACGATGCAATGTGATGTTGTCAGTGTTAAAGAGTCTTTGTACTCAGGCACTGTAACAATGCTAATCGCGAAAGGTGCTGGCGGTGAACTCGGTATTATGCCTGGTCATGCTCCGTTAGTTACTTTACTTAAGCCGGGCGCGATTCGCGTTCTGCTTGAGAACGGTACAGAAGAGTTAATCTATGTATCTGGTGGTGTACTTGAAGTTCAACCGCATGTTGTTACGGTTCTAGCAGATACTGCTGTCCGTGCAGAAAACTTAGATGAAGCTGCAATTATTGAAGCACGTAAAAATGCTGAACAATTGCTTGCAAATCAAAAGAGCGATTTGGACGCTGCTGCTGCTTTGGCTGCGCTTGCAGAAACTGCTGCACAGTTGGAAACCATCCGCAAAATCAAAAACCGCGCTCAATAAGACGCAGTTTGAGATTGAAAGAACCGCCTGAAATGGCGGTTTTTTATTTATAAAAATTGTTTTTTTATAAATTGACTATACTCATCCCCTAAAGCCAATTCATAGTCTTTAAAAATTTTCCGACGAGTCGATACCGTTGGCTGTTTGGTTTTTGGATTAAATCCTACTTTTTCAACTTCTTGCCAATATAGACCAGTCCCTCTTTTTTGCCACGATGGCAATTCATTAAAATTAATATCTCGGCTAAACAGAAGATCATGCTTTTCTTGACGATTTAAGCCTTTGACTTGATGGGTTGCTTTTTTAATAGTCTCACCTTCTTTACGTAACATCCAATAACAATGTGCATTTAAAGCATTACGATGAGCATCTTCATGTCGCCAACGAAAATAGTCTTCAACAATTTTTGCATTGGGTAAAATACAAATTCGAGCATCAAAAGTTGCCATTTGCCCATGTAAAATACTGAATTTTGCACTGGCTTCAGCCGCCAATATCGAAATGATTTTGCGTGTTTTACGGTTGAAACTGTCATCCTTAAGATGAAAAAGCAGTGAAATTTCATCACTTTGTGTATAGCCATAAATAATGTTGAAACCACATTGCATTAAATGTGCAGTAGTTTCGACCATCAAATCTCTAAAGCGAATGTCAAAAGGTGCTTCAAATTGCCAAATTTCTTTAGTCAATCGTGTAAACCCCTTACCATCAAGTCGTACCACGATATATTGTTCAGGTGGTACGCAAAAATCATAAGCTGTTTCATATACACGTAAGCGAGTATCTAAATCATTAAATCTCATGAGGTTATTCTCGAATTGCTAAAAGCTGTATGGAAAATTGCTGATTTTCTATAATGTTAACTTTATAAAGTTCATCAAAACCTTCCTGAAGCGAGGGTAGTTCAAACTTTTTAGCTGTGGCAAGTACACCTTGATCAGGAATTCGTTCTTTACCGAATCGTTGTCGGTTGCGTTCTAATGTGCTGTCCAAATCAGCTTCAAAATAATAAGAAATCACTTCAAATTCAGCATCTTTAGCACGTTGGATATAACGCGCACGATCTGCTTTCGTCATGTTGGTATTATCAATCACCATCTTGGTTTTAGAAGCTAAAGCTGCTTCAAATAAAATATTTTCACGATGGCGTGTTTTTAGCATGTCTAAATTTAGACGTAAGTGTGTTTTATAAAAATATTCTTTATAAAATGTCGATTTACCCGATGCTTGGACACCTGTAAAAATAATCAGTTGCATGGTTTACTTCAGTCATTTTTATCTATTTTTAGATTAAAACATGCTTGTAATGGCAAATATAGTCTGAGCTTGAAAATGTTGATGTTCTAGCGCTAAAGTGGTATTGGATGCTGAAATATTTCTATGTATTTTATAAAAAGGGTAAAAGTAGAATACATCATGATGAAAATGATTGAGCAAGAAGTACATTTTTGGGAATTATATCAGGATGATACACGGTATTATTTTAGTATTGCCATCGACATGAGTTCGGTGGTGTCATGTTGGTCTATTCATTTAGATGCTGAAGAAGCTGTGTTTTATCAACAAAATGGGCGACCATTCCTGCATGATTTTGCACAAGAAATCGTTCAACAAGCCTATCGTGGTGATTTTTCTTTTTTAGAACAACGTGAGGTTTCTGAGCAGGTTCAAAAATTAATGCAACATGCATTTAAAGCACATACTTAAATTTTT
Organism: Acinetobacter sp. 251-1; assembly: GCF_030329305.1. Lineage (NCBI taxonomy): Bacteria > Pseudomonadati > Pseudomonadota > Gammaproteobacteria > Moraxellales > Moraxellaceae > Acinetobacter > Acinetobacter sp. 251-1. The sequence continues at coordinate 106,019 of NZ_JACANS010000014.1, forward strand.
AAATGTGCAAATGTCAGCAAAAAATAGAATATTCCGTATGGAATATCCTATTTTAACTGTAAATGAATTTGAAGTGACACTTAAATTAGCTGTTGTGACTGTCTGAAGATCCACCTTTGGGAATCATCATTCCTGCCAATTTGATCATTTCGGATTGAATTGTACTCATTTGTTTTTCAATTTTATCAAAATCAATTTTTGTAAAATCAACTTCACCATTGAGTAGTGGCGAACTAAGCACTTGTTTATTTGCGAATAAAACGTGTTGACGTATATTGTCAATTTCTTGGCTTTTTAAATCTAAAGAAATCAATGCTGTATTAAAACCTTGTAACTCATGACTTAAATTTTTTGCTGTTTCTTGCAGTTGTTGCTGGTCTTTACTGTCAATTGCTGTTTGCAAATCAGTTTGTGCTTGTTGTAATTTTTCGATGTAAGTTCCTGTTTTGAGTTGAACATCAGCAACGTCACGCGCGATATAAAACATGTTGCCACTTTTTAAATTTTCATTGTTTTGTACTTGTGCTGTTTCAGTTTCAACCTCTGCGGCTAATGATGCATTTTCATGTGTTTCATCTTTTAATGTTTCTGTTTGTTCAAATTGTTCAGTATGTTCCTGTGGCTCAGTGGTTTGGTTACAACCGAGTAAAAGCACCCCTGAGGTAAAAATAATAAAAGGGAGAAGGGCGCCTTGAATTAGCTTTTTCATAACATTCAAATTCAAAAATAATCTTATGATTTTTAATATAAAACTGAACTATGGATAAAGATAGGATTGTTGCAAATGAATAACAGTTTATTACTGTATTTATATTTTAGTGTTTTGAGCGCATAAAAAAAGATGACCTCAGTCATCTTGATTACAACGCATTGATTATGCTTTGGCAAGTTCCGCTTCAATCGCTTGTACAATACGAGGATCATCTGCGGTAATGTCTGGCGCAAAACGTGCCACGACTTCCCCATTTTTATTCACTAAAAATTTTTCAAAATTCCAGAGTATTTCGGGTTTTGGGTTTGGTGTTAAGCCATAATCGACCAAGTCTTTCCACCATGGTCCTTCACCAATACGCTCAGGAATTGCATGAATTAGGGTGTTATAGAGTGGATGTTTGTCATCGCCTGCGACTGAAATTTTAGCAAAAAGTGGAAAATGCACATCGTAGGTCAGTGAACAAAATTGTTGAATTTCTTCATTTGAACCCGGTTCTTGTGCTAAGAAGTTATTGGCTGGAAAACCTAAAATTTCTAAGCCTTTTTGTTTTTGGGCTTGATACAGTTTTTCTAAGCCTTCGTATTGTGGTGTTAATCCACATTTAGATGCAACATTGACTAGCAGTAAAACTTTACCTTGATACTGATTGAGGGTGACTTCTTCACCTTGAATAGTTTTTACCGGAATGTCGTAAACAGATGCGCTCATCTTATTGTCCTAAAGTCATTTTCAAAAATATTATGCTTTAATGTTTTAGCGATTATTCTGCTTTTCAGCAAGATATAATTGTTAGAATCATACAATTTAAGACAAAAAAAGCAGATCAAATACGCTGCTTTTGTTAGACGTTGAATCATTATTTTGCGATGTCTATTTTATTTTGCACATGAATAATTTCTGTTGATAACAGTTGTTGTAATTCGTTAATTTCTGTTTGAAGTGCTTTGATGTTATCTAAGTCAGGCGAATCTTTCACAGCTTCTTCAGAAAGTTTAATACCTAAATTATTGATTTGTTTTATTTTACTTCGGATGCTATTTGCTTCTGGGCTTTTTAATGTCAGTGCATCTAAGTCTTGGTTAAAATCTTCGACGAATTTTTTCATTTTGTGAACAAGGGCTTGTAACTCAATTTGATCATGGTTTTGTACTGCTTGTATAACGGCATCTTGAAATGCCAGTGCGTCTTTGGTCTTATTTATCGAAAGTGTTTGAATTTCAGCAAGTTCATCTTTGCTGGTGTTGTTTATTTGAGGAATAAGTGATTGAACCTTTTGTGGCGGTTGGGGATAAGTTGTTGCGAAAGCGCAATAATGATATGTAAAAAAGAGTAGGCATATACAGATTATTTTTTTCATTTCACTTATTCAAATTTTAAAAAGAATCATATTTTATCTCAATTTCTAATTTTACTTGTGCTGTGCCTATATTTAAAAATTAAATTTTATTTTCCAAGTAACTGTGTAGGTGTTTGTTCTGTATAACGCTTAAAAAATTCGATAAAGCTAGAACTGTGTTGGTAACCTAATTCTAAACTGACTTTTTTCACAGCGTTGCCACGTTGTATGCATGAAATTGCATAAATGATTTTGGCGCGATTGCGCCATTCAGAGAGTGAAAGCTTAAGTTGTTCCTGACTAAGACGCAGTGCGTGTCGTTCTGTAATATCGAAGTCATTTAAAATATGTTGCAAGCTTTTATTAAATAGATTTTGATCTGAAAGTCGTTCAAGGATCGGTTTTAAAATAGGGTGGTTAGTCTGAGGTAAATAATGCGTGTATGAGTCACTATACTGAATCTGATCAAGTACCAATTGTAATAAATGTTCGTAGTATTCAACCCTAGGGATGCCTAACTTTTGCTGATTTAAAATTTCTTCAATGGTTTGGCGGAGGTAAGGGCGAACATTGAGTGTTTGTACTTGTTTCGCCAAATTTTGGCATAACTTTGGATGGATACGGATACAAATATAATGTGTTAAATGATCATCCACAGCCGTACAACAATGCTCAATTTGAGGGGGGATCCATAAACCATAGCTTGGTGGTGAAAGATAGGTTTGATCTGCGATATTGAGTTCTAAAGTACCATTTAGACTCAAATTAAAATCACCCCATAAATTTGAATGGGGTGTGACAATATCATGTTTTTGGTAAAAGAATTCTTCTACAGAAATCAGTGAGGTATATGACATAGTGAATAAAACTAATTCTCACATTGTATTGGCTGTTGTTTAGTTTTAGGGTTATTTAAACCACGGCTTAAAGTGAAGATGGAAATCACCGCTAAAATGATGAAACTCAAAACACTATAAAGCAAGGTATCGGCATTGAAGTGATCAACAATATAACCACCAATTAACGCGCCTGTTGCAATCATGACTTGGAAAAAGCCAACAAACAAGGGCATTCCTTTTTCTACGGCATGTGGGGCATGTAAAAACATCCAAATATTGGCGGTTGTTGGAAATGCACCAAAGGCAAATCCCCATAGTGCAGTGAGAATAAATGCACCTGTGGTATGGGTTGCAAAAATTGGGAATCCAAAAAATACCAAGGCAAAACAAATTGCCACAAAAGCAAAGGTATAACGCACATTTAAATTGCCACTATAACCTGCAAATGCATTACCAAAAATCCCTGAAATACCAAAAAGTAATAACAGCGAACTGATGGTCGTGCTATCAAAACCTGCAGAATGTTTAAAGAAAGGCGTGAGGTAACTATAGGTCGAGAAATGTGCAAGACCCAAAAGTAAAATAATAATTAAACCTTGTCTGGCTTTATCAATGCGAAGCAGTGCAGGTAAGTCTTTAAAATGAATTGCAGATTCAGGCTTTAAGCTGGGTATAAATTTAAAACCGAGTACGACCACAAAGAAGCCAATCACAGAGGTAATGGCAAAGGATGTCCTCCAACCATAGCTATCACTTAACCACGTTCCAATCGGTACTCCAAGTACAGTGGCTAAAGTTACACCTGCCATGACTGTAGCTGTGGCTTTGGCTATAGGAAGATGTGATGGCGCTAAACGTCCACTCAGGGCAATTGCTGTTGCCCAAAATCCACCAATGGCGAAACCGAGGATAAGGCGACTCACTAATAAAATCTCAAAATTGGGTGCGATTGCCGTAATTGCATTCGCGACCACCATGGTGGTAGCCAGTCCCAATAGTAGGTAACGACGATCAAGATTCTTCACCAGTACAGGCAGTAATGGCGCTGCAAACGCGGCCATGATGCCGGGTAAGGTAATGACTAAACCCGCTGTACCCACTGAAACATGTAAATCTGTAGAAATATTATTGATGACACCAATGGGGAGGAATTCACTGGTGACCAATGCAAAGGCAGTGATTGCTACAGTGAGCAAAGCAATCCAACTACCTTGGCTACTGGGGGGAACATCGGTCGTGCTATGTTCTGAAATTTGAGGTTGCATCGTATTCATGAGCAGGGTTCCTACTTTGAAGGGCACGTTGGCTAAACTGAGTTTTGCTTGTTTTTAATTCATTAACGATCGTTATAAAAATAAAGTATTTGATTAATTTTTAGCTGTCAATTAATTTAATAATGTTCGTTATAAAAATATATGTGAAGTTTATGGCAGATTTTGAAGAGCAAAGTTTAATTGAAGGTAAACAATCGCTTAAACGTGGGCGAGGTCGCCCAAAATGCTTTAACGAACAAGAAGCGTTACAAAAAGCCATGTTGTTGTTTTGGAAATATGGCTATGAAGCGACATCGATGAGTGATTTAACCAAAGCATTACATCTGACTGCGCCGAGTATTTACAGTAGTTTTGGTGATAAGTTGCAATTGTTTCATGCTTGTTTAGACTATTATATTGAACATGAAGCATGCGCATTAGAGGCGATTTTCCAACAATCAACAACAGCTAAAATCGCACTTGAACTTTATTTATATGAAAATTTAAAAAGAATCGTTCAGCAAAACAAACCCACCGGTTGTATGTTACTCACGGCAACCATGAATTGCTCACAAGAACATACTGAGTTGCAACAAGATTTACTGTCGAAACGTAATCAAGTCAAAGAAAAAATTTATCAGCGTTTACAACAGGGGGTGCTGGATGGTGACTTAAAAGCTGAAACCAATATTCAAGCGATGACAGATTATTATACAACGGTGATTCAAGGATTGACGATGCAGGCTCGTGATGGTGTTGGACTAGAACAACTTGAGAAAGTGGTACTTTTAGCGCTGAAAACCTACGATTTATTTTAAAACATCAATCCAATATGCGGAATAAGGGCTGTCTGAAATTCGCTATAGATGTCGGAAATACGATATTTAAATTATTTCCGACTTAGTCAATAATCGAGCTTTCATTCTGAAGCGTTAAAATTATGTACACCAATACCAAGCCGATGTGGTGGGCAGTGTGTTTACCCATCATTGCAGTTTTGATCTGGTCAATGAATATTGCTGTCACTCGCTATGTTTCAGACTATATCTCACCAGTCAGTATCAGCTTTTACCGTTGGTTCGTTGCATTTATTATTTTGACGCCATTTATGGCAAAAAAAATGTGGCAAAACCGTCATTTGATTCGTCAGCACTTTTGGCAGTTTGCTATTTTGAGTGCTTTTGGAATGGTGTTATATCAAGGTTTATCCTATTCCGCAGCCCATCATACTTCCGCGACCAATATGGGCATTATCAATGCTTTTATTCCGATCTTTACTATTTTTGTCTCGATGCTGATTTTGCATGAGATCCCAAATCGTTTTGCGATCATTGGGAGTATTCTGTCATTTTTAGGCTTGGTCTATGTCATGGCACAAGGTAATTTTGCAAGTTTGCTCGGTTTAGGTGGGCATTCAGGTGACCTGTTAATGGTGCTTGCAGTGTTCTTTTATGCATTTTATGGTGTATTTCTAAAAAAATGGCAGCTCAAAGTCCCTTTGTTGATTAGCTTATATATTCAAATTGCTTTTGCATTGCTTTATCACTTACCGTTTATTGCTTGGTTTGGTCTGCAAAGTATCGATATGAATAATGTTGGTAGTGTATTGTACGCAGGAATTTTTCCTTCTTTGATTGCACCATTTGTATGGATGATGGCCGTTCGATATTTAGGCCCAAATCGTACCAGTATTTTTATGAATCTGATGCCCGTTTTTACCGCGATTATCGCCTTTTTTTGGTTAAATGAGGCGTGGACGATTTATCATAGCATCGGTGGTTTGATTATTTTATTGGGTATTGTACTTGCGCAGAAAAAAGTAAAAGTATTGAATTAATCGGTAAAGATGAGAAATATTTTTGATTTTTATTAGACTTTTTTTATATAAATTTAGGCTTAAAATATATTAATTGAATTTTGGTTAAAATTTGATACGTTCATTTTAAAAAAAATATAAAGCAAATAGATAGGTTTAATTTTATCAATATACTCATCTGTTAGCTTGATTTAAACATAGTTTTATTTTTGTAAAATAAAGATAAAATTTGTATGAATAGTATTTTTATAGCATAATAATACCCATAGACAACAAGGTATGAAAGATCATTTATCTGTTGTTTAAACCAAATTTTTGTATACCCTCTGGATGTGATCCACATCCTTTTTCATGCTCAGCCGACCCTATATGGCTGAGCTTTTTTTTGTCTATCATTTGAGAAAAGTGATGGAATGATTGAGGTGAAATTTAAATACTTTGGCGTTATTTTGCCTAAGCCTCAATTTACAGTCTCAAATATTCTAAAATGCTATCTCATTTAAGCTCGAATAATCTCACCTGTGACAGCGTCTAAAATACGACTTGGCTGTTGGCTGAGTCCTAAATCACCATTTAAATAATTCAGTTGTGATGCAAAATAGCGGTTGGCGTCTTGTAATGAACGAGCAGGTTCTAAACCCGCAGGGTTGGCGCTGGTTGAAACAATAAAACCATTAAACGCATTACAGAGTGCAATACATAAAGGATGTGTGGTGACACGAACAGCAACTTTGGGATGGTTGCCTTTAATCCACTGGGGAATGCTTTCATCAGCAGGGAGAAGCCAAGTGGTTGCACGTTCAGTCTGTGTGCGATGTGTCCAAGTTTCAATGACTTGTTGACGGATTTTGGGTTCTAAGTTTTCCAATAAATGTTCAACTTGAGTAAGTTGTCCCGCAAGTAAAATGACACCTTTTTCAATTGGGCGCTGTTTTAAGCGTAAAATTTCTAAAAATGCCTGTTCATTCATTGGGTCGCAACCTAAGCCCCATACTGCCTCTGTCGGATAAGCAAGCACTTTGCCTTGACGCAGAATTTGAGCAGCTTCAGCAACTGAGGTTGTCATCATGGATCTTTCCACCTTATCAGTTTTTAAAGGGCTATTGTGAACCTTAATGACTCGCTCGGCAACGTAAGTACAAGCCAGATTGTTGAATACATAAGCCTAAAAGCTCTAGTTCCATGAGATATCCTGTTAAAACAGCAATATCTAAATTGAGCTTTTGATGAAGAATATCAATCTCTTGTCCAACCCAATCGAGTTGTTGATAAAGTTGAAATAAATGTTCAGGCAACACGGGTAATTTTTCTTTTTCTTCGATTTTTTGAGTATTTTCACAATGCCATTGTGTAGGTAATGCTAAATCTTCAATGATTTGCTCAGGATGGTCGACCAAAATAGCACCCTCACGGATTAATTGATGACAACCTTGATGGTATTCACTGTAAATATGCCCAGGAATGGCAAAAATAATTTTGCCTTGTTCGGCTGCGGCTTGAGCGGTAATCAAGGAGCCACTTTCTAAAGCAGCTTCAGCCACCAAAACCCCTAAACTTAAACCACTCACAATCCGATTGCGGCGTGGAAAGTTAGATTTTAAGGGCGGTGTATTAGGTAAATACAGGGAAATAATCGTTCCTGCATGTTCTAAAATCTGTGCGTGTAATTGTCGATTTTGTGTAGGGTAGACTTGTTCTAAACCTGTTCCAATGACCGCAATGGTGCGTAAGTTTTTTAATGCGCCTGCGTGTGCCGCAGCATCAATTCCTTCAGCTAAACCACTGGTAATAAAAAAGCCTTTTTCACTGAGATAATAGGCAAAATCATAAGCCACTTGTTTACCGTGGGGGCTTGGCTTTCGGCTACCTACAATTGCTACTTGGGGTTGTGTTAAATTTTGCCAAGCGCCTTGACCAAATAAAATGGGTGGATGATCGGCATAGGGGAGGAGTTGTTGTGGATAATGGCTGTCGTGGTCTAACAGTATAAAATCACAGTGTTGTTTTAACTTCTCAAGGCACAGATAAAAGGAAGTTTGTCCTTTGTCTGTGAGAAACTCTTCGGCACGTTGGAGGTGATTTTTATGAATATTCACCTCAGACCAACGCAGCAAATTTTCACTCGAAACTGCTTTTGCCACTGAGCCAAAATAAGTTTCGAGACTACGAAATGCAAGATTGGAATGTTGAACTAAATACCATAACTTGATGGTGTCTAATTGCACATCAGGTATAAAGTTCAACATGCCGATATCACATTTTTTAGTTGTTTTTAGATTTTAGAGCGTTTTAGAAAGATTAATTTTCTGCAATCGCAGGGGTTTGAATTGAAGAACCCACTTTAATTGGCAATGCACTATCTAAAATATAGCCATAGCTAAAACGCTCAAACGTTTTGAAGACCATCAAAGTGCCGACATTTTGGTTCGGTAGTTTGATTGGTTCTTTGGTTTTTGGATCTTTTACCACTTCACCCTGTTGGTAAATGCTAAATACTTGTCCAGCTTTTGCACCATCTACGCTACCACGATCAATGGTTACAACACCATTGACTGCACCTGTGCCAATTGAGCCTTGTACACGAACGATTTTACCACCAGTGAGTACTTCATTTTGTGCTGTAGGATAAAAAATAGAAGGTAAATTATACTCATACACAGGTAAGACATAATCACCATTACGGACTTCAGCATTATAACTGTCAGTCAGTTCAAGCGTTGTAACATCATTCTCACCTGCAACTGCAACAGCAGAAGCCACTTCAGTAAGCTCTTGACCTACATTGATTTTTTTGCCTTTTTCATCGACAAAGAAATATGGCTCAGCTTGACGATACACACCATAGCGTTGTCCAACAACTAAACCATTGCCACGAGCATAGACGGTTTGACCTGCACCTGTAATCACACGATTATCCGCTGCACCCAGAATATAAGGCACGCCAATGAGTGATTCAGGTGAAACGATAATACTATGTTCTAACCATGGTTTGATATCTGCACTTGAAATGATTGGAATGGTATTCCCAATAGATTCAACACGCACTTGTGGGCGTAAAGATGCACCACCTTGATGACGGCGAATAATACCATCACAGCCGTCACCCTCATCGACACCGACCAGTGGACGACCATTTAAGCTACAGAGTAATAATTTATCCCCGGGATAGATCCAATGTGGGTTTTTGACATGGCGGTTACTGGCCCAAATCTCTTTCCAACGCCATGGTTTGCTGAGGAATCGTCCTGCAATATCCCATAACGTATCGCCACGTTTGACCACATAAACATGCGGTGCATTGGCTTTTAGAGAGGGTGGATTTTGGTTTGGACTCGGCGCTGCATGTGCAACGTCCACTATAGCTACACCTGCACTGATGCAGAGTGCCATAGCCAAAACCTGCTTCTTAAACCCCGTGGCATTAATCTTTGTGCCATTGAAAAACTTTATCATTATCATAATTCCTGAAATTATGCGTATAAATACGTTATAATTGCATCTTACACACTTTTATTTAATGAAGCATATTCTTCATTTAGTTTTTTAGATCAATGGCATAGCAAGTGAGGATAAGTATGGCCTTATTACCTATTTTAAGTTTTCCTGATCCCCGTTTGCGCACCATTGCAAAACCAGTCAATGAAGTGACGGATCAGATCCGTCAGCTTGCAGCGGATATGTTTGAAACCATGTATGCAGCGCCAGGCATTGGTTTAGCCGCAACACAAGTTGATCATCATATTCAACTCATCGTGATGGATTTGTCTGAACATCAAGATCAACCGATGGTATTCATTAACCCCAAAGTTATTCCGCTGACAGAAGAAACCCTCCCTTATGAAGAAGGTTGCTTATCTGTGCCTCAAATATACGATAAAGTTGAACGCCCGTCACGTGTCAAAATCGAAGCTATCAATTTAGAAGGTGAAACTTTTGAAATTGAAGCAGATGGTTTGCTCGCAGTGTGTATTCAACATGAAATCGACCATTTAAATGGTAAATTATTTGTCGATTATTTGTCACCATTAAAGCGTCAACGCGCGCGTGAAAAAGTTGAAAAAGTCGTGCGTCAGCGTGAAAAACAGAAAGTTCCCGCAAAGCGTTAATGCATTGTCAGACATTTTGTTGAATAAAAGCCCAATTCTGATTGGGCTTTGTTATACTGTAACAATGAAAATGTTGGGTTAAACATGTTGAAATGTTGTTAAGAAATGGGTTATTGCTAAGTAGCTTAGCAGTATTTTTACAGATCGCTGTTTTTTTACAGCCTTTGCTACCGAAGCAATATCAAATTGCGCCGGTCTGTGAAACCATTTCTCAGGTTTTAATACAAACTGATTTTTATAATAAACATCAACATTCAACTCACCATCAACACACTTCTCATGAATCTTTTGTTCATGCCATGCAAGTGAATCATGCCAATCTTGGGCATGACCATCATGATCCAAACCACCAATGTCAGTATTGTACAGTGTATGGCAACTTGGTTTTACCTCCTGAGCTTGAGGTGAAGCAGGTTCTGGATCGTATACAAGTTCGCTTACTCGCATTTCAACAGACATTTAGTCATGTTTGGTTCGTTTTACAGCGCTTATTTCTCATTCCACAAGGGCGAGCCCCACCAATTTTCGCTTAAATCCAATTCTTTTTTTCTGGGTCTGCATAGGCTCCAGTCGAGATTTATTTAAAATTTAAGTGAGAAATGAAAATGGCTCAGCCAAAATTCTTTTTACAGCCACTGACGGCTGCGATTTGTGTTGCGTGTTATTCGGGAAGTGTTCAGGCAGAACAAATTGAGACTGAACCATATATTCAGCAGTTAGCACCTGTGGTCTTAACTGCACAAAAAGCCAACGATGCCAATGGTTTGGTGGTTCGTGCTGATCCTAAACAGCCGATTCAGCCTGTACCTGCAACCGATGGTGCTGATTATCTACAAAGCATTGCAGGTTTTAGCTCAATCAAGAATGGTGGTACCAACGGTGATGTAACGTTTAGAGGAATGTTTGGTTCACGTATTAAAATTTTAACCGATGGCACGGAAAATTTAGGTGCATGTCCATCACGTATGGATGCGCCAACGTCTTATATTCAGCCTGAAAGTTTTGACCGAATCACAGTCACTAAAGGACCTCAAACCGTTCAATATGCCAATACTGGCTCTGCGGCAACGGTGATTTTTGAACGTCAAAAACCAAAACTTTCTGAAGATCATCATTACCAAGGACAAGCCAGTGCATTGGTCGGCTCGTATGGACGCATTGATCAGAATATTGAAGCCATTGTTGGTGATGAACAAAAATATATGCGTTTAAATGCAGGACGTTCAGAGTCAAATAGTTATCAAGATGGTGATGGTCGTACAGTTCCTTCAGCTTGGGAGCGTTGGAATGCGGATGTCGCTTTAGGTTGGACGCCTGATGCAGACACGTGGGTAGAGTTGACAGGCGGTAAATCTGATGGTGAAGCACTGTATGCAGGGCGTGACATGGATGGTTCGCAATTTGCCCGTGAAAGTTTAGGTTTAAGATTTGAGAAAAAGAACCTGACCGATGTGATTAAAAAGGTTGAAGGGCAAGTGAACTATAGCTATAACGACCATGTGATGGATAATTTTAGACTGCGAACACCGCCAATGATGGATATGGATCATCATGACGATATGGATATGCATCATGGTGATGCAGATCATGGCAGTATGAAAGGTCCATCTGAAATGCAAGTGACGCGCCGTACGTTAAACTCACGACTTGTGGTAACGTCTGAATGGGACAAACTGAGCTTCATCACAGGGATGGATACACAACAAAATCATCATGCAGGCAGTATGATGAACAAGCCTTTAACAACCAATATGAAATTTGAATCCTATGGTGTTTTTGGTGAGTTGGGATATAAATTCAATGATCGTTATAAGCTGGTTTCAGGTGTGCGTATTGACCAAGTCAAAATTGATGCATTAAAGCTAAATGATGACCGTAAAGAAACCTTACCAAGTGCATTTATTCGTTTAGAAAATCAACACCCTGAACACGATGCTAAAACCTATATCGGTCTTGGCTATGTCGAACGTGTGCCTGATTACTGGGAACTGTTTAGTACAGCACATGGCAATTCAGGCATGTCTAAACCGACTTTTAATGATTTAAATACTGAAAAAACTTTGCAGTTAGATCTAGGATATCAACACCAACATGGCGCATTTAAGTCATGGGCATCTGCATATGCAGGTCTAATCGATGACTATATTTTAATGAGTTATCATCAGCATGGTTCATCCTTCAGTGCAGGTGCTAAAAATGTCGATGCAACCATTGCAGGCGCAGAAGCAGGGATTGGTTATGACTTTACTGAAGCACTACAGTCAGATCTTAGTCTTGCCTATGCTTGGGGTGAAAATACGACAGCTCATACGGCATTACCACAAATTGCACCTCTAGAAGGACGTTTTAATTTACGTTATGTTCAAGACAAATATACGTTGGGTTTATTGTGGCGTGTGGTGGCAAAACAAGACCGTATTAGTCTAAATCAAGGCAATATTGTGGGCTATGATATGGCGGAAAGTAAGAGCTTTAATACATTGGCTCTGAACGCATCTTATAATCTTGTAGATGATGTCAATCTTGCAATTGGTGTAGATAATGTCCTCGATAAAACCTATACCGAGCATCTCAATAAAGCAGGCAGTTCAGGTTTCGGCTTTGCCAGCACAGAACAGTTCAATAATATTGGACGCAATTATTGGGCACGGATCAGTATGAAGTTCTAAGCACAATGCTGTAAAATAATTCATGACAAAAGCCATTGTTTTCATGCAGTGGCTTCTGTCAAAATCTATAAAAATAAAGTATTTAATTTTAGAAATGACAATTAATATTGATGAAATCGCCCGTACTTTAGCTGCATGTCAAGAATATGAGATTTCGGCTTTACATTGGGATGAGCATCGCAAAGCTGCATTAGCCCATGCATTAAAAAAATATACCGATGAACCGTTTAAAGTCTATCGATTACTGCGTAAAGAGCAGGGTGAAACACTTTATTTACTGTGTCTGGATTCTCATCAAACAGCTAAAGCCTGTGAAGCAGAATATCGTCAAGCAAGTTTTTTAAGGCGAAGTGTACCTTTCCTCTTATTATTTACCCTATTTTTACTCACTGCATTCTTTGCAAAATATAAAGATGCCTTTTTGTCGGCGACATTTTTAATCAGCATGCCTTTTGTGATGGGAGCATTATTTGAATACGTGCGTAGCGTGAGTAGCAAACGTGTTGCAAGTGTCAAAAATGTATTAAAAACCCAATTGTGGATCATGCTTATTATCTTGGTCATCAGTATTTTTGTACTCAAAGAAGGTACGATTTGCGTAATTATGGCATTGCCCTTGCTTTTCGCTGCACTGGTGATCGGTGCTTTATTGATGCGTAGTTTATGTCAGTATTTATGGAAGCCGACCAACAAAATCTATTCTTTGGCATTACTGCCACTTTTATTGATTGGTTTTTTACCGAAACACAGTCCTGATCAATTTGGAAAAGTTGAACGTAAAATAGTCATCAATGCCCCGATTCAGCAGACTTTTGATGCAATTTCAGATGTGCAGAAAGTTCAAGACCATGAGATTGCCCATAATTTTATTTTTACCATGGGTTTTCCAAAACCAATGCTTGGGAAAAATGAAGCAACTCAGGCAGGTTTGCTACGCCATATTTATTGGCAACGGGGTATTTATTTCCAAGAAAAAGTCACCCGTTTTGAGCCACCTTATGTTTTAGCATGGAAACCTGAATTTAACAAAGCGTCATTTCCCCAAGGTTCTTTAGATGATCATATCGAAATCGGTGGGCAATATTTTGATGTTTTATCCAGTGAATATCGTCTAGTACAGATTTCACCACAGCAAACCCAACTTATTTTGAGCATGGATTATCGTTTAAGTACTGACATGAATTGGTATAGTGATTTATGGGTTCAATACGTACTGAATCAATTTAGTGATGTCGTGATGAATATTTATAAAAATCGACTAGAACATCGTTCAATTGCATGACAAAGATATACATCAATTTGTAGTCCTATTGCACCCAAAATTACTGATACATACTTGCCAATTGCTGACCTGCATTTTGATATAAAGTATTAGAATACTCCTGTTGCGCCCGACCATGTTGTTGTAAAAACTGTTGCAAACGTGCGTTATAACGGGCGCTTCCATAAATCATTGTATTCTTGGCAAATAAATACAATGGATACCATGCTACAGCGCGTGGTTTTAAACCGAGCGCTTTCATTTTTTTCTTACCAATAAACCATTGGGTAATATCTAAATGATTACGATAGGCTTTTTTCTGTAAAAAGGTTTTGAAATATGGATATTGTCGTTCGAAAGGTTCTTTAGATAAACTGACGGCTAAGGTACGACTACTGTCATCAGTCGCAGGATGGGCATAATTCATCCATTGCAGTAATTTCCATCCTTCAGATTCTTTGTTGACGAGCCATTTTTCATCAATACCCATTAACCATCCTGTATATTTCCAAAAATGTAATACCGCTTCCGATTCGGCTTTACTTGGAAAAATTCCTAAAACACGTGAACCGATTAACAACAAACCACTAAAGGCAATATTGGTCATCGCTTGGTCATACTGATTAATAGGTGTACCCCAAAATGCATGATCCCAATCTTTAGATTTATTGAGCTGAAAACGTACTAAGGCATGAATAAAACGGACATAAATGGTTGAGATAAAACCTGAGTTGAAACGCTGAAAACTTTGCTGTTGATTGACATTGAGCCACCATTTTTGCGTTTCGGCTAAACGCTTGCCGGCATATTGATTCAATGCACCCGTCATAATCAAGGGTTGATTAAACTCTGGGAATTGATAACCGACCATCAGAGCAGCATCCCGTAAAATAAATGTGCTGTTATGCCCAAGCCGATGGGTAAACTTAACTGCTGTGGTTAATTTCTCAGGTTCAAGCCATACAGGTGGGGTGGTCACCAAGTCGAAAAAATCAGTTAAAACGGGTTCATCAATATCAAGCTTTTCTACTCCCTGATACAAGGCTGTTTCAAATAACTTACGATTGCGCCGTGGATTCTCCATTACCCATTGCATCACTTTGTCCATGGCAACATCACCTGTGAACAAACTCTGATTTAATTCAAGATAATCCTCATAGCTTGGAATAAAGTGCTGATCAGTGAAATGATTTAAGATTTTTGAAATCAGGTCGCTGTGACGCATTTTTTCAAATGATGCCAAACGTTTCGCAATCATTGGTTCTGACATAGTAGTCTCTTGTTGATTATTATTTGTTCAAACTTTAATATGAATAATTATTCGTATTCAATTCGCATTTTGAAAATGCACTAAATCACTCATAAAAGAGACAATAAATGAGAAAACAACCTCAACAACAAAGAGCTATTCAGATTGTGAATGATATTTTAGAAGCGACACAATACTGCATAGTCGAACAGGGGATACACCAACTGACCACACCCAAGATCTCAGAAAAGTCAGGTGTTAGTGTTGGCTCAATCTATCAGTACTTTGAAAATAAAGAACAAATTATTGATGAACTTCTGCGTCGAAAGAGTGAAAATCTTGGGATGGCACTGAAAGAACTTACAACCCAACAAAAACAACGACCTTTAGAGCAATTGATTTCAATCAGCATTCAGTTTGGTTTTGATATGATGAAAGCCGATAACGGTTTTTTTATCGAAGTATTAAAACATTGGCATCAATATATTAACTCAGAAGCAGCGCAGATCGTTGAACAACACTTTTTTGAAGTGGGTATCTATGTGTTTAATCAGTTTTTTCAGCATTGGAGTTTCGAAATGCTGAAAAATAAGTCATTTGTGATCGTTAATAGCACCTTATTTACCATGATGCGCTATGTGAGTAACAATAGTTTTCTTATTTCAGAACAACAGCTTAAGAAAGAACTGACCATGATGATATTGGCTTATTTAGAGGTGGAAAATATAAATGAAATAAAATAATAAATAAAAAATTAATTAAAAACATAAGCTTAGTCTGTTTATTGATTGAAAGTTAGACATGTAAATACTTAATTTAAAAAAAGGGGTTGTATCGTATCTGAAATACTGTAGAATGCACATCCATCGGCGGTGATGAAGATTAAAACTTCTGATAAAACAATGACTTGG
>NZ_JACANS010000015.1:0-100530 GCF_030329305.1 Acinetobacter sp. 251-1
AGTGAAACCTCTTAGCGCTGATGGTAGTGTGGGATTACCCATGTGAGAGTAAGTCATCGCCAGCTTTTAAATTTAAACACCCCCAACCGTAAGGTTGGGGGTGTTTTTTATGGCGGGTGGGAAAATAGTATTTATAAATAAGGAATAATTATTTCAATTATTCCTTATTATATTTTATTGATTTAATTGTCTTCTTGCATGTTTTAAAGCAGTACGCAACCCTTCCTCAAGTGTTGGATGATAAAAGGGTTTTGTAAGAAGATCGTCAAGTGTTACTTCTTCAGCGATCATCCAAGAAAGTAAATGTGCCATATGCTCAGCGGATTCTACAAAAAGTTCTGCACCTAAAAGTCTTCGTGATGTTTTATCAATATAAACTTCAATGCCACCTTTATTTTTACCGAGTACAAGAGCACGTCCTTGTTTTTGATAGGATGCGAAACCAGTGATAAAATCAACCTCTTGGTCTTTTAATGCTTTATAACTCTGTCCTACTGTTGCCATTTCAGGTGAGCTAAACATAATCGCAAGTGGTGTTAATGTCTTAATATTTTTAATTGGGGTATTTAGACAATTGTGTACAGCTATTCTACCTTCATGAGCTGCTTCATGTTGAATAGGTGTATTTGTAAATGCATCTCCAATAATAAAAATAGGTAAGCTTGCTAATTGCTTCGTTTGGGGATGGATCGGAAGTTTTTTTAGGTCTTGATATTCAGGATGAATATTTTCTAAATTCAAGGTGTTCAGCAAAGATTGTCTACCTGTTGCTATTAATAAGTAGTCGACCTCTAAAGTTATATTTTCATTTCCAAGTTGATAATGAATTCTTACACCATTTTTTGTTTTTTCAACTTTTTGTGGCAGTGTTTCAAATAAAATATTTATTTCTTTGGCAATAGTTTGTTGTGCTAATTCTTGCAATTGTGGGCTAGAAAGTGAACCGACTTTCTTACTTCGTGCAAAAACAGTTGTTTTTACACCTAAACGCTGCATGGCTTGTGCTAGCTCAATTGCAATTACACCACTGCCAATGACTGCGAGTGATTTAGGAAGTTGCTCTAATTCAAAGATTTGATCTGAGGTAATAAGGTGTTCTTTGAGTTCTTGTTTCCATGCAACATCAAAACTTGGTGTTGAGCCTACGGCAATAATAAAACTTTTTGCTTGAAATTGTTGTTGATTGACTTCGATTGTATTGGAATTAATAAATTTGGCTTTGCCATTTATTTTATGGGTAGAATTCCAACTTTCTACATCTTTTAATGTTGCTTGTGTAAATTGGTCACGCAGTTGGCGGACATGAGGCATAATTTGTGTCGTATTAATCTCTGCTTTAATGTTTAATGCAACTTCATCTGCGTGTTGTATATCATATAGACGATTTGCACTTGAAATCAGCACTTTACTTGGCATGCAGCCAACACGTGCACATGTTGTATCCCAAGGACCATCATTGATGATCAGTAGGTTTGAAGTGTATTTTGCAGCTTCTTTATAGGCTGAAATGCCTGCTGTGCCAGCACCAATAATAATAATATCGTACATAAAAAATAACTCATAACTCACTATTTTAAAAAGAATATAATAAAAAAAGCCTTCAAATGAAGGCTTTCTTGCAAATATTTACATTAGTATTTGATGTTATTTGGTTGAGTTAAAGTTGTGCTAATCTTACCATTCTGATTGACAGATTGTCCCTCAAACGTAATACCATTAAGTGCATGTTTGAATTTCAAGATTGAACCATTTAGGGCTTGTTTAAATGTAAAAATATTTCTACCTTCAAGATAAATACTTCCCGTAAAATTTTGGGTATTGGCTGATGGAGTTTCATTTTCGATACGTGTACCTGAAATTGCTGATACATTAGGTAAATTAAGTACTTGTGTTAGGTTTGACTTAATGCGATAAGTAGCTAAAGCTGAATTATCACCTGGAATTGAATTAATTGTAAAGGATACAGGTTCTACTTCAGGAGTATTTGGGTTGTCATTTGTAAGAACGTCAAATGATGAATTGTTTTGGAGTACGTATAATTCACCATCTTTTGAAGTTGGGTCTTTATAAATACTTAAAGCACCTTTAGTTTCGGTAGTCTCATCATCATAAGTTAATGTTACTTGATAGTTACTATCAGCTTCATTCATAGAAACAATTCTTAGTTGATCAGTTTGAGTGAGCCCCCACGATTGTTTGTATGGATATCCAAATACACCAGTGACCCAAATATCATTATATTTTTTATCAGTATTACGATTATCAAATATGATGATCATTGTTTTACCGGTAAATTTATTAATTTGATCTTCTGAAAGTTTCATTCCTGCAATTTCATTATCGTTTACATCAAAATCCCAAGAAGTATATTTTTGAGGGTTAATATTATTTAAGGCATTTTTAATCACATTGTCGCCGAAAAGAATATAGCAGCCAGTATTTGCATATGTTCCAGAGTCCATGCATTTTTCACGATAATAGAAAGCTGTTTTGTCCTTATCAAATAGTTTTTTTGCATCTATAGCTAGCTGTAGTGGACCTTGAGAAAATGTATCTAAAGCATGATCAATATAGCCTTTAGCCGTTGTAGAATCATTTGGATCATAGTTTCCAAATAAATATTGCCCTTCAGTTTTTAGTAGATCTAATGTTTTTTGTGCTTTGATAGTTTCTTCAGATTGTGTTGTTGGAGGTATATTATCAGTAACTTTATTATCATAATAACCATCGCTACCTCCACCGCCACACGCAACGAGTAAATAAGACAGACTTAATGCTAATGTTCCTTTCAGAAAATTCATGAGTACCCCAAAAAAATGATTTGAAATGTATGTATAAATTTATTTATATTATGTAAAGATAGCACAGTTAAAATATGGTGCAAATAGCACCATATCATATTTCTTCTAATTTAAATCGACGCCCCCATACTCACGCCAACAGTTGGTTTAACATTCATACTGCTACAAGCGCTTAAAAGTACAACACTCATAATTACTAAAATGACTTTATTCATGAAGAAGTCCCGCCTCTTTTGCTTGATTAAATAATGAGGTTGATCTTGAGCCACTTTTGCAAATCATTAAAATAGGTTTGGGTAAACTATTGTAATATTTTGAAAATTCAATGACATCTTGCTGTGAGATCTTACCTGAAATGACAGGCTGATAAACCAAACTGACTTGAGATTTTTCAGATATTTGACGCAATTGAGATGCTGTAACAAGATTACCCCTTTCATTATCAGGTCGGTTCACAATGACAGATTTAAAGCCTTGAGTGAGCAAAACTTGAAATTTATCGATAGTCATTTTCCCTGCTACACTGACTGATGGTGTCAGTGTAGTTCGATCAAAAAGTGTTTCTGCAAAAGTGTTTGAAATACTAAAACAAAGAAAAACAATCCAAAAGGTAAATTGTTTCTTAGTCATCTAAGAGATCCATTTGTTTTGCAAGTTGGTAAAGGTTGTTTGAACGATTCCCTGTACGACAGAACATTAGCACAGGTTTTGGAAGTTCATTAAAATGATTCGCAAAAGTACGTACATCTACTTCTGTAATTTGACCTGCAACCACAGGCTGATGTACATAATCTAAGCCAGCATTACGTGCAGCTTCCTCAATTTGAGCACTTGTTGGTTGTTCAGCACCACCTTCTAAATCTGGGCGATTATTAATAATCGATTTAAAACCTTTTTCAACAACTTGGGAAATATGTTCAGGACTAATTTGACCTGCAAATCCAACATTTTCACTCATGATGATGCTCCACAATATTTAAAAAAACTATGTTAGTATCATAGCATTAAGCTTTGTATTACGATTTAGTAATGAAGTAGATTTATAAGATAAAACCAACAAAATATAATGGAATGGAGTGCCTATGTACGCTTATACAGTCGAACCACTGTATGTTCCAAGCGGTCAGGAGGTGATTGCTGCTGATTTCTATAGACCTAAAAATATAAAAAAACCAGCAGTGATTGTGATGGCGCATGGATTTGCAGCCTTAAGACAATTTCGTTTAATCGAATATGCCAAGCGTTTTGCTCAAGCAGGTTATGCGGTTGTACTATTTGATTATCGTTATTGGGGGGGGAGTACTGGGCAACCCCGTGAACAAATTTCCTTGACCGATCAATTAGAAGATTGGAAAACAGTGATCACCTACGTGAGTAGTAAAAAAAGTATTAACTCACGTAAAATGGTGTTGTGGGGAACATCACTCAGTGGGGGATATGTCTTAACACTCGCAGCAGAAGTGAAAAATATTCAAGCGGTCATGGTGCAAATTCCTTTTGTGGATGGTAATGAAACGGCTAAACTTTATCCGATTCATCATTTACCGAAAGCGCTGAAACTCTCTAGCCAAGACTATATGAGTGCAAAAATAGGGATGCAGCCAAAAACATTGCCTGTGGTACATCCTTTTAGTTTGTGTTTTATTCCGACAAGGGACAGCTATAACGGTTATATGTCGATAGTCAATCCTGATTATTATTGGAGTGGTGAAGTTCCTGCACGGGTGTTCTTTAATTTGATTCGCTATCGTCCGATTGAAATCGTGAGAAGGATTAATATTCCTGTGTTGTTTATTGCGGCGAAAAAAGACAGTGTTGTTCCTATTTCATCTAGCCGTGAAACAGCAACAAATATTGCACCATTTGTAAAATATTACGAATGGAACATGTCTCATTATGATATTTATCATGGGCAATGGTTGGAAAAAGCCATTTTGACCCAATTAGAGTTTTTACATCAACATATTGGAGTGAGCTCATGATCATTGTATGCCCAGCTTGCGGCGCTAAAAATCGCGTACCTGATGAAAAATTAGATGCACAACCCACGTGTGGTCAATGTCATCAAGCGCTTATTCCACTCGCACCAATTGAGTTAAATGAACAAAAATTTAGCAATTTTGTCAGTCACAGTGATTTACCCATTTTAATTGATTTATGGGCGGATTGGTGTGGACCTTGTAAAATGATGGCACCACATTTTGCAGAAGTTGCAAAGCATAATCCACAGGTGGTATTTGCTAAAATTGACACGGAAGCAAACCCGCGTTTGAGCAGTGCATTTAATGTTCGTAGTATTCCAACGTTAGTTTTAATGAATAAAACCACAGAAATTGCTAGAATAAGCGGCGCTTTACGTTCTAGCCAGTTACAAGATTGGTTAGATGAGCAGTTAAAATCTTTTTAGTTAATTGACCAATTTGGAGTTCATGTGTCAGATTCTCATGTAAAACCTGAAGGTACGCTTTCCCTTCAAACCATCGCAATGCCTGCGGATACCAACTGGAGTGGTGATGTTTTTGGTGGATGGATCGTTTCGCAAATGGATTTGGCAGGTGCAATTCATGCAGAACGTTTTAGTAAAGGACGTTGTGCAACGATTTCAATTAATCAGATGACTTTTTTAGTTCCTGTAAAAGTCGGTGACGTGATTAGTTGTTATACGAAGATTTTAAAAGTGGGGAATACCTCAATTCAAATGCAGATTGAGGTATGGGATAGTCATGACAGTTCTCGTTCAGCAAAACGTGTAACAGAAGGCGTCTTTACCTTTGTTGCTGTTGATGTTGCTGGGAATAAACGTCAAATTCCTGAAGAAGTGAAAGTACAATACGCTGCATCGCAAAGTGCTTAACTTTTTGTAAAGATTAAAAATAAAAAATCCCAATTATGTTTGGGATTTTTTATGTCTATGTGATTTTAAATATTTACTTTAAAACATCGTATTGCTATTGGCACTTTGTTCAGGAATAGCCTGTTGTACATCCCAATGCTCTACAATTTTACCATTTTCTACTCTAAAAATATCGACAATGGCAACGCCACGGTCTTGGGCATTTTGTGTTGAATGTACATGTAAAAAGACTAGATTTCCTTCTGCAACAGCACGTTTGATCACGCTTTTAGCTTCAGGATTCTCTTTGAAATGTCCTATGAAATAATTGACAAATGGTGCTTTACCATCAGGGACATGTGGGTTGTGTTGAATATATTGATCACCGATATAACGATCAGCATATTCTTTGACTTGATGTTTTAAAAATACACCTTCATAGAAATCGATGACGATTTTTTTATTTTGTTCTGCACTGTTTTGTGCTGTTGTGAGCGTTGTTGTAGCTGAAGATTGTGAATTTTGTATTGGACTTTGACTACATGCAGTGATGAGTAATGGCAGTACAATAGCATTAGAAATAAGCGCTTTTTTTAAAGTAGCGTGCAACATGATTATTCTCAAGATGATGTTTATATACACCATCTTGAAGATTAAATACGAGAGAATATAGTGAATATTCGTCTCTGATTTTGAGTGATTTGGTAAAATTTTTACTTACTCAAAAGTAAGTTTTATTTACATTTATTTGTTTTTAAGATGTGCTTTTGATACCCAAGCCCACAACATTTCTGCTTCAATAGGTTGTTGACCTGACTCATCTGTGACTGTGACAGCGACAACAGTTTCACCTTTTTCGGTGTCTTGCATGAGCTTACGTTGTTCTTCGGTTAATGTTGCAATCGCAGTTAACCCACCTTTTGATGGGCGTTTAAACTGAATATTCATATGTTTAATGAGGACGATGCATGAATCAGGAATATTCATACCTGTCACAAAACCTGTCGCAGTTTCTGCCACTAAGGCCATTGCACACGCATGCGATTGTCCGATATGGTTTTGCATATTTTTATTATTTTCAATTTTGACTTCGACACGTGAGGGTGTGATGTCGATATAACGTAGTTTTGCCGTTCCCACCATCGGGACGACTCGACCAAACGCTTTGCTTAAAACGGTACTACGAATACCTGAAGGCAATTTAGATGTTGCTTTGACGATTTTTGCTAAACGATTGGTCTGAGTCATATGAGATCCCTGATGAAAAGACCTTAGTCTTTAAAGTTATTGAATTGGAGTGGGACACCAAACTGCTGTTCTTTTAAAAATGCCATGACTTGCTGTAAAGTATCGCGCTTTTTATCAGTTACACGAATTTTGTCACCTTGAATAGATGATTGCACTTTAACACCACTTTCTTTAATGGCTTTATTAATTTTTTTTGCAGTATCAGAGTCAAGACCATCTTTGAGTTTGATGATTTGAATCACATTTTTACCTGAAGCTGTCATTTTTTGTGGATCAAGTGCTTGAATGTCAATTTTGCGTTTAAAGAAATGATTTTCAAGCATGGTATAAACTTGTTCACATTGGAAATCACTTTCAGTTGAAATTTTGATTTCTTTGTTTTTTTCATTAATTTCAATCGAAACGTCTTGACCACGAAAGTCAAATCGAGTCGCAATCTCTTTTTGTGTGTTCTGAACGGCATGATTTACTTCAAAAATCTCTAATTCTGAAACAATATCGAAAGATGGCATAGTTTAGACCTTTACAAATGGAAAGAATATCTGAGATGCTAGGGATGTTTTCTTCATTTGCCAAGTGTTGTTTACATCAAAGGAGTGCGCAATGATCCGTAAACAAGAAATTACAACATTTGAGTTCCCAGAAAATGCAATTATCTGGGATGTCCGTGATCAAAAAGCTTATGCTGAAGGTCATATCAAAGGTGCTGTTAATCAGCCTATTGATAATTTATCGGCGGAGAGCTTAACTCAAGTGAATTCGGATCAACCCATATACATTTTATGTGGCGGTGGTAGTAAAGCCCCACGTGCAGCTGAAAAGTTAGAAAGCTTAGATAGCTCTCGTGATTATGTCGTACTTATGGGTGGTACACGTGCAGCACGTGATGCAGGCTTGCCTTTAGAGCAAGAAGCATAAAGGAAAGCGCCGCAAGGCGCTTTTTCTGTAATGATAGAAGCGTTTTAAATTCTGAGCATAAATAAAAATTTAAATTTGTGGTGCTTGATAATAGGGTTTACGCACCCTGATCTTTTTTCGACCACGTGTAGGACTGAGCATATTCAATAAATTTTGCGAAATAGGGCAGGCTTCCTTTAAAACCAATGCTGCTAAAATTTCACTACAAAGCGGTGCAAATAAAAAACCTTTCGAACCTAAGCCTGCAAAGCTATACATCTCTAGATCATCTACGCCTTGCCCAAGTACAGGAAAATAGTCCAATGTTTGCGCACGTACAGAGGCACGCCCTTGCCAACTATCTATTTGAGGCAATGCTTCAGCATAGGCAGGAAAGGCATTGTGGATAAGTTCGTAGTTATGCACATGGTCGGCTTGTGCTACAGCTGAATCATCGCATTCAGGATGGAATGATGCACCTAAAATCAAATGTTCAGCATCAAGTTGCATACAGTAACCACCAAAACTGTAGGCATGTTGGGGATTTAAAGCCAATCCTGTATTTTTGAGCCAACTCACTTGCCCGCGAATGGCCCTTAAGCGTGGATAGTGTGAGAAAAACTTCTGACTTTCACGTGCGCAGCACACCACAACATGATCAAACTGCCCTAAGATATTTTTATGAACATCTAAAAGCTGAACCTGTTTATTGTCTAATTTTTGGCATTGTTCAATCTGTGCGATTTTAAAATCAATTAAATCATGCGCAAGGATTTGATCACGTAGTTGCTGCGGTGAAATTGCACCTGCCTGTTTAAGTTGCACACTGGCATAGTGGGTTTGCAGATCTAATTGCTCAGCAGTGAAATATTCTAAAACCTCAGAAGAATAATCATTGACTAAATCTAAAGCCTCTTGCAGATTTTTTTGAATCAGTTGCTGCACTGAAATTGCCCGAAAGGCTTTAAATTGCGGGTAATAATGTTGTGCAAATTGCCATGACAAGGTCATCAGATGATCTGCACTTTGTGCAATCGGACTGAGTTTAGGGTTAAGTAACGCGAGGGGATTACCCGAAGCACCTGCCAATGGCGCTGATTGGTCGTAGATGCTCACTTGATGCCCACGCTCGGCAAATGCCCAAGCACAGCTTAAGCCCGCGATTCCTGCGCCTATAATCGCAATATGGCGTTGTTTGTTGTACTGAGCAATATTGGTTTCAGATTTTTGTTGCACTACCTCTCGATGTTGCTTTGCATCATCATTGTTATGCGGCGCTGATTGTGCCTCTGGTTTGATCCAAATCGCTTTGAGCATTTCCCGTTTATGCCCAAAACCTTTGGGGCGTGAAATAAAAATGCCATGTTGTTTTAAAGCTCGTTTTAAAACACCTGCAACACTGAATGAGGCAAAGCTCGTCCCATAATCAGATAAACGCACGACATGATTGAAAATATGTTCTGCCCATAAATCAGGATTACACGAGGGCGCAAAACCATCTAAAAACCATGCATTCACCGATGTGGTTTTTGGAATGATGGGGAAAACATCCTGTGCGTCACCGAGCCATAAATCAATGGAAAAGCGCTCAGATGGAAAGTTTAGACGATGACAACCCGCAAGAGGTAAAGGGTACTGCTGGATCAGTTGATCTGCTAAAGGCTTGAGTTCATCCCAAGCATTTAAAGCACGTATCAGATCCGTTTTGGACAATGGAAATTTTTCAACACTGATGGCATGTAAATGGCTATGATTATCAGGACGAACCTGTTGCCAAAGTTGCCATAACGCTAAAATATTTAAACCTGTGCCAAAACCTGTTTCAGCGACTGTGAAATATTCAAAATTATGTAAATCGGCTAAGCGGGTGGAAAGATCATTGCCATTTAAAAATACATGGCGTGTTTCGAGTAGTCCATTGTCTTTGGAAAAATAGACATCACCGAATTGTTTAGAGACAGGAACTTCAATTCCATCAACACATTGCCAATCCAAGTCAGCAGTTTGAATGGTATTTGGCAATGTTATATACCTTTTGAAATTTTAAATAAAACGCTTAAATCAAGTCGGTGAGGTCAGTGGCTTACCACTGACGACGACGCTTGGTATAGATATAACTGGCAATCAAGAAGCCTAATAATACACCCACAGCAATGGTTGCGGCGCCGTATAAAAACATTTGTGCACTTTGTTCACTCTGTAAAACTTGAACTTGCACACCAAGATTGTCATTTTTCAATTGTAATTCTTGGTTTTGTGATAATGCTTCCAAATTGGCTTTTTCAAGTTGCTGTAAGCGAGTCGCTTGATCTTTGACCAAAGCTTTGACTTTGGCATCTTGCGCGGCTTTTTCTTTGATGATCTGTTCTGCGGTTAATGGTTTATTTTCCTGTGCTTGCGCTTGATTTTGTACAATCGCATTAGCACCCGCAACCGCAGGCAGAATAGAGGGTTTTGGGGGAGGCGTTGCCGCAGCAATTTGTGCAGCTTGATTGGTTGGTGTTGTAGCTGTCGGTTCTGCCCAAACGACAGATGAGCAGAATAAAGAAAAACCCAATAAACTTTGGACAACAACACGCATTGGCTTATCCTTTTGGTAGAGCTTTGTTAAATGGTTTAACATCAACGTGGCTATACACACCTTCTTTGACAAAAGGTTCATCCTGCAACCATTCATCCAATGCTTCACGACTTTCAAAATCTAAAATCATGGTACTACCATAAAAACCTGCTTGTGGATTCTCACGGTCTTTGGGCATAGCGCCTGCGACAATGACGCGACCTTCGGCATCTAATTTTTCTAAACGTGCCAAATGTTGAGGACGCACAGCAAGACGTTTTTCAACTGTACCATCTCGATCGGTACAGGTAATCACAAATAAAGGCATGGAAAAAACCTGATTTACTCTGAAGATTTAAAATGTTTTCGCAAGCAAAATAGTATAACAGCAAGGTAGCTCAAGGATACGATAATATCGCCAAAAGCGGTAAATTCGCCCCAATATTTGCCATTCATATACAAGAAACCGAAAAAGTAATGTAAAGCAGCGAGTAGGAAGAATTGACCACACCATGCCCAGTTCAAGCGCATCCAACCTTGGCGTGTGAGTTCAAGCATCGAACCTAACATTTTTTGAATAATTGGTAAACGTTCTTTATTGAAGAATGGTGTAACTAAAAAGCCAATACCAATGCCTAAATTTAAGATGACTGCTTTAAGTTTGATATAGGTCACATCACTAAATGCGAGGGTAATTCCACCAAAAATGACAGACATAATGACAATAAACCATTGCATTTTTTCCAGTCTGAATTTTTGTGCGAAGAATAAGCACCCATAAACCACTAAGGTTGAGATTAATAAGGCACAGGTTGCAACTAAAATATGGTTTTGGTCTGCATTGCCTGTACTTCCCACTAATTCTAATAATGGGTGATGGTTATCTTTGGGATCTGTCGTTTTATAAAAATAAAAGAAGATAATAATTGGTAAATAATCAAATAGCGCTTTCATGCTACAGTAGAGTCATCAAATTTTGGTGACTTAGCATAATACAAACAATGATTGGTGTCGATTTACATACGCATAGTAATATTTCAGATGGAACACTTACACCTGAAGAGCTGATTGAAGCTGCACATGCATTGGGAATAAAGACCTTTGCATTGACTGACCATGATACGATGGATGGTGTACAACGTGCGAAAAAATGTGCTGATGCCTTAGGCATGCAACTGATTTCAGGTGTAGAAATCTCAAGTCAATGGTCACGTCCTGCCACTAAAAAAACCTATGGTGTGCATATTGTGGCGCTGAATATGCAAAATCCTGCGCCATTAGAGAAATTACTTGCCGAACAAAAACGTATTCGTGCTGAACGTGCCGAAAAAATTTGCCAATTACTTATCCCCCTCATTGGGCAGGATATTTATCCTGAAGTTTTATTGATGGTAGAGGGTGAGGCAGATCGAGTGACACGTACCCATATTGCTAAAATATTGGTGCAAAAAGGCATTGTGAGTCGAGTACAACAAGCATTTGATAAATATATCAAAGAAGGTAAAAAAGCCTATGTAAAATTTGATGGTTTAGGTTTGGCAGAAACCATTCAAGTGATTCATGACAGCCAAGGTTTTGCTGTTTTGGCACACCCCACACGTTATGATTTATCAGCAACGAATATTCGTTATTTGATTGAGGTTTTTGCCCAATTTGGGGGGGACGCTGTAGAACTTCCACCTGCGATCGAAACTTTATCTACCCGACAAATGGTAGATCGGATGATTGCACAATTTACTTTAAAGGTTTCTGTCGGAAGTGATTTTCATGGTAGTCATATGCCTTGGATTAAACTCGGCAATATTCCACGTGTAAAAGAAGGACAAGTGGGGATTTGGGAGTATTTTCGTTAATGCGTTCTGTTTAATTTCATTTTCACTATTTAGGTGGAACAATGGAGATGAAGAACAGAAAATACACATTACAACAAATTATGATCCTGTGCCTGAATCGGTGGTGGTGTTGGTTTACCTAAAGTGCCTAAAAGCTCGATTTCGATGGTACGAACCATTGCATCTAAGGGTAAATCATTGCTTTGGGTACCAAAAGGTTCTTCAATTTCAGAGCTTAAAGCATCCAAGCCTAAAAATGTGTATGCTAAAATTCCGACCAAAAGTGGTGTACCTAACCCCAATAATGAGCCCAAACTAAAGGGCAGCATAAAACAGAAGAAATAGACAGTACGATTGAGCAACACAGAATAAGCAAAGGGCAAAGGCGTGGTGGCAATACGGTCACAACCTGTTTGTACGAGGCTGAGTTCATTGACATGCTCATTGAGCTGAGTATAAATAATATCGGAAATTTCACCTTCTTTTAGCGCTTGCATCAGTTCCCATTGGATTAGGCTGAGTGTGTATTGAGGTGCATTAGATTGTTGATAGAGTTGTTTTAAAGCCTGTTGGCTCATACCACTGGTTTCAACTAAAACATCTGGACTTGCGGTTTGATGGCGTAGGCGATCGCGTAATACATTTGCAAAAACAATCACATGTTGAATGATACGTTCACGACGACCTTGAGGAAACATACGACAGTCTCGGTCAAAATGTCGTGCATTGGCAATCAGCATTCCCCAAAGTTTTCGGGCTTCCCACCAACGATCATAACAAGCTGTATTTTTAAAGCCTAAAAAAATTGAAAGTACAACACCGATTAAAGTAAATCCGACTAAAGGTAATTCTGGGAAACGATATAAACCCGTATATTCAATTCCTCCTACGATCGCAGAAATCAGCATGACAAAACCTAAAGGCGGTAAAACCTTCGGTAAAATTGTACCACGCCATGAAAAAAGTAGTTTAAAAGTGTCGTTTTGTTCCCGAACAATCATGTAAATCGAATCTGTTATTTTTCTATGATCTTCCTCACATTAATGGTTATTGTCAATATGATTTGGTACAAAACCCGTGGTAATGATTTGTTGATGTTCAGCAAATGAATAATTTTGTGTTGTTGTGACAATGATATGATCAAGCAATTGTATTTCCACAAGCTGACATGCTTTTAAAATCTGTTGAGTAAGCTGCTGATCTGCAATAGAAGGTTCGGCAGCGCCGTTGGGATGATTATGCGCGATTACAATAAAACTGGCTTGTTTTTGTATGGCATAGCGTAATAGTTGATTGATTGAAATATCACAATAGTTAGTTGAACCATAAAATAATTTTTTAAAGCTAAGTTTGCGTAATTGGCTGTCCAAACATAGAACGGCAAAGACTTCCTGACGTTCACCAAGTAATTCATAACGTAGATAATCACCAATTAAATCGGAGCGACTTAAATCTACGCCTTGATAGAGTTGTTGTTTGAGATAACGTCGTCCAAGTTCTTTAACTGCCATGAGCTGAGAGTATTTGGTATCTGCAATGCCATGAAACTGTTTGATTTCATCAGATGTTGCATCAAATACGGCATTGAGATGCCCAAAATGTTGGATGAGTATACGTGCCAACTCTACAGCAGAATGTTGTTTTGAGCCTGAACGTAGGAAAATTGCTAAAAGCTCAGCATCAGACAAGCTTTCAGCCCCTTGGTTGAGTAAACGTTCTCTTGGACGTTCTTGTTCAGGCCATTGTTTAATTGATGTCGTTTTAGTGGAATTATTCATTATTATTCACTATTTTGATTTATTTTACTTTTCAATTTCCCAAGTGAATGTCTTGGGATCTAGATTATTTAATGCTATTGTGAGCGCCACTGCAACAGAAAGGTGACTTGATCGTGAGTTTCGATCTCAGTGTATTTTCTAATAAAAATATTCTTCTCGCTGTCACAGGCGGAATTGCCGCATATAAAAGTGCCATTCTCGTCCGCCGTTTAAAGGATTACGGTTTTAACGTGCGTGTGGTGATGACCCATGGCGCTCAAGCATTTATTACCCCATTAACATTTCAAGCATTGTCGGGAAATCCTGTCCATACTGAATTATTAAACCCAGAAGCTGAAGCAGGTATGGGGCATATTGAGCTGGCACGTTGGGCAGATTTGCTCCTTGTTGCACCTGCAAGTTGTGACACCCTTGCTAAGTTTGCGGCTGGTTTAGCAGACGATTTACTCAGCACTTTATATTTAGCAACCAAAGCGCCAGTTTGGGTTGCACCTGCGATGAATCAGCAAATGTGGGCAGCCAAAGCAACGCAGCGTAATTTAAATACTCTGGTTGAAGATGGTGTACATGTCATTATGCCTGATGCAGGTTCACAAGCTTGTGGAGATGTTGGCTTAGGACGTATGCCTGAACCTGAGCATTTAGCAGATCAAGTCAAAGATTATTTCCATCAAGCACAAAGAGCGATTGCAGAAAAATTTGGTTTATTGGCAGGGAAACGAGTGACAATTACGGCAGGGCCAACACGTGAAGCGATTGATCCCGTGCGTTATATCTCAAATCATAGTACTGGAAAAATGGGCTTTGCGATTGCAGCAGCATGTTATAGTGCAGGAGCCAAAGTGACATTGTTAGCAGGTCCTGTGAGCTTAGATACACCAAATGGTGTAAAACGTATTAATGTTTCATCTGCCTTAAAGATGCTAGATGAAAGCATGAAACAGCTTGAAGAAGGCTGTGATATTTTTATTGCGACAGCAGCCGTAGCAGACTATAGAGTGGCTGAAGTTGCTGAACATAAAATTAAAAAAGCGGGTGATGAGCTCAATGTCGCATTGATTAAAAACCCCGACATTGTGGCAACAATTGCACAGCAAAAGAAACGTCCATTTATGGTGGGTTTTGCAGCAGAAACACGTCATGTTGAAGAATATGCTGCAGGAAAATTGGTGGCTAAAAAGCTCGATATGATTGCTTGTAATGATGTATCTCGTGCAGATATTGGTTTTGCGTCAGATCAAAACGCCATGACCGTATTTTTTGCAGAGCAATACCAAATGGAAAAACGTGATCTAGAAAAAGCATCAAAACAGGAGATCGCGCAGCAACTTATTGAAGCAATTCACGATGCCTTACATCATGAAATAGAGCCTGTTTAATCGTTTATTTAAGATTTTAGATGCAATTAGTCTAAGAAAATGCAACGAATCCGTTGCATTTTTTATTTGCAATTTTGAATGATTTTAACTTATGTTTAAGCATATAAATGGACAATAAATATAACAGTATTGCGCTATTTAATTTTTATTGACAGCCACAGTTTTAAAGGATGATCGAGATGATCAAAAAAACTTTAGCCACTTTTCTACTTGCTTCAACATGTGTCATGAGTTCTATGAGCTTTGCTGCAAGTCTAGAAGAGAATATGAAAACACTTGCAAAAAACTATAAAGCATTTAATCAGAGTAATAATGCTGCTGAAGCCAATAAAGCTTTAGATAATATGCGCCTAGCTGCAAATGATGCTAAAAAAGTTAAACTCAAAGGTCGTGGCGAA
This sequence comes from Acinetobacter sp. 251-1, assembly GCF_030329305.1. Taxonomy (NCBI): domain Bacteria; kingdom Pseudomonadati; phylum Pseudomonadota; class Gammaproteobacteria; order Moraxellales; family Moraxellaceae; genus Acinetobacter; species Acinetobacter sp. 251-1. The sequence goes on from NZ_JACANS010000015.1 coordinate 15,727, forward strand.
GCGCAAGCGGTCACCTCAACGCAATTATATGATCAGATCATTGCAGAAATTGATAAAACTCAATCGCTAGTAAAAGGTGGTCACTTAGACCATGCTAAAATAGAAGCAAAGAAAATTGCTGAGATTCGTGATCAAGGGCATAAAATTTATCGTTAAATTGATCAGTTGAAGCACCGCGTTAAACCTGCTCCCTTTAAAACCGCATTGAGATGCGGTTTTTTATGACATGAAATATGAGAAAAGTACGGATAATCTAAAAGTATTTTAATCCTTTTATCGATAAGATAAGTAAGAAAATAATCCTACAATTGAGGCTTAGGAAGTTAAAGAGGGTGTTTACGGAGTCGTTTAAGTAAACCAAGCTATAAATAGCTCTGATGAACAACCACATATAAAGCTTTAGTCATTTTTAAATTTGTCATAAAAAAGACCGCATAAAGCGGTCTTTCAATCAACACTTAATTCGAAAAAATTAAGCTTGACCTTCAGCAGCAGCGGCTTGAGCACGTTCCATATTTGCTTCAAACTCAGCATCAAAATTGATCGGAGTAAGAAGCAATTGTGGGAAGCTACCTTTAGTGACAAGATCATTCACCGCTTCACGAAGGAATGGGAACAAAATGTTCGGGCAGTAAGCACCTAAAATGTAAGGTAAGCGTTCTTCTTCGATTCCATCAATCAGGAAAATACCCGCTTGTGTTGCATCAACGATAAAAGCAGTCTCACCACCATTGTTCGCTTGAACAACCACTTTCAAAGAAACTTCGAAGTGTGTTGGGTCTACTTTTTCAGCAGAAGAAGACAAATTGATGTTCAGCTCAGGTTGCCATTCTTTAGTAAAAACTTGCGCCCCAGGAACTTCAAAAGATAAGTCTTTTGCATATAAACGTTCTAAAGCAAGTTGTGGTTGAGCTTGTTGTTCTTCACTCATTCTTTATATTCCTTAAATATTATGAAGTGATTAAGCGAGTAATTCGTCAAGTTTGCCAGCTTTTTCAAGCGCATAAAGTTGGTCAAACCCACCGATGAATTGATCTTTAATAAAAATTTGTGGCACTGTACGATGTTTTGTACGTTGCATGAGTTCTACACGAACTTCAGGTGCTTCATTTGAAAGATTAATTTCTTTAAACTCAATACCTTTACGTTCAAGAAGTTGTTTTGCTCGAACGCAATATGGGCAAGAAACTGTAGAATATACAATTACATTAGCAGTCATTTTCAACTCCTTAAACTTATTTCGCTTTGATCAATGGTAAGCCTTGGGCTTTCCAATTGCTAATACCACCGTCTAAGCGGTAACTATCTGTATGACCGACTTGTTGCAATGCACTGCCTGCAACTTGACCCATATTACAAATAAAGACCAATGGACGATCAGCAGTTTTTAACTCTTCTAAATGACTTGTAATTTTGCTGTAAGGGATATTGCGACTACCGCTGATATGACCTTCTTTAAAATCTTTGGCATCACGTAAATCGATCAACATGGCATTTTTTGCTTTCACTAAAATACCGAGTGATTGAGGAGAGATTTTACGACCACTGCGTTGACCTTCAAATACGAAGAACAAAATGATCAGAACCCCTAAAACACCAAATAAGAAGGGGTGATTCCCCATAAACTCAAACCAACGTTCCACAATTCACCTAATTACAATCAAAATTTGTGTCGAGTATAGCCTATATATATGGTGATCAAAATCACTGCTTCAAGGCTAGATTTAAAGAAAATTAATTTTTTTGTTGCGCCTCGGTAATTTCGTCTACCAAGCGCAAATAACTGTCTAAGCGTCTTGCTAAGATTTCACCTTCGGCAACAGCTTGTTTCAGTGCACATTGCTTTTCATGCGTGTGGGTACAATTGCGGTATTGGCAATGCCCTAAAAAATTGGCAATATCTGAAAATCCAGCATCAATTTTTTCTAAATCTAAATGCCAAAGTCCAAACTCACGAATGCCCGGTGAGTCAATCAGCGCACCATTTTCACCAAAGCGAATTAAACGCGTAGATGTGGTGGTATGTTGTCCTAAAGCTGAGTTTTCAGAAATAATATTGGTTTTTTGCGCTGCATCAGGCACGATGACATTGATCAGAGAGCTTTTGCCCACACCAGATTGCCCCACAAAAGCAACCGTTTCATTATCAAGACGTTGTGCGAGTGGCGTCAAATCACCATCAGAACGTGTGATGAGGACTTCATAGCCTAAAGCTTGATACTCTTTAAGCATATCTAAAATAGGATCATTTTCTTTAAGTAAGTCAGACTTATTCAGTACCAATAACACAGGAATATCGGCATCAGCACAAGCAACCAGATAACGGTCAATCAGTGTCGGTGCAGGTTCGGGTAAAGCTGCAAAGACAATGACAATCAAACTAATATTAGCTGCCACGGGTTTAACTTTGTGATAACGATCAGGGCGGGTGAGTAATGATGTTCGTGGATGAATGGCTGTGATAATCCCTAAACCTGTATTGGGATCAGCTTGCCATTTGACTTTATCGCCTGTGACCAAAAGTTCTAAGTTGGTACGCGTATGGCAACGCCAAACACTGTCTAGCTCAATGGCTTTCCAAAAGGGTTCGGGATCACCTGCTTTAACTTGTGGTTTTTCAGGATGTTGATCAGGAACAGAAAGGGCTTGTACTTCAAGTTGACGTCCATAATGTTGGACCACTAAACCTTCGAGGTCATTTGAAGTGTCGATTTCTTCTTGACGTGTTTTATGTTGTTTCTGAATGCGACGTTGTTGCTGTTCAGTTAAACGACGTTTACGAATTAAAGCCATTCATATCCTAAAAAACCGTAAAAATAAGAAGGCAAAAATAACATGCTGAACGAATGAATTACAGCGCAGATGTCAGAAATTTGCTACTATTCATGTTTTATAGCCTAATAAGATTGCACTTTATGAGCAGCAGCACCCCAGATACACGCTTGATTTGGATTGATCTTGAAATGACAGGTCTTGATACGGACAACGATCAAATTATTGAAGTTGCCACCATTGTAACGGACGATCATTTAAATATTCTTGCGGAAGGTCCAGTGCTCGCAGTACATCAATCAGATGTTATTTTAAATGCAATGGATGAGTGGAATACCAAACAGCATGGTCAGTCAGGTCTGATTGAACGTGTCCGTCGTAGTAAATTGACTGCACGTGATGCAGAGTTACAGACTTTGGAATTTTTAAAGAAATGGGTCAATCCAAAATCATCGCCAATGTGTGGTAATTCAATTTGCCAAGATCGTCGTTTTTTACATCGTTTAATGCCTGAAATGGAACAATATTTCCACTATCGTAATTTAGACGTTTCTTCTGTAAAAGAGTTGGCAAAACGCTGGCGCCCTGAGATTATGAGCGGTCTGAAGAAAAATGCCTCACATTTAGCAATGGATGATATTCGTGATTCAATTGCGGAGTTAAAATACTATCGTCAGTATTTCTTTATCTCAAATCAAGATTAATTGCATATTGAAAATGATTAAAAGAGGCAGAAATTGCCTCTTTTTTATGCACTGTGTATTTTTAAAAATTAAGTTATACTAATTTAGGCAACATTTTTGCTTTTGTTACAAAAAGAAGTAAGCTGTACATTAATTTGACAATTATTCGTTTTACAATCCCTTTATATTTTAAATATTACAATGAGTTGAGATATGCAAAGTAATAACCCTATTTTAACCCGTGTGGAAACACATGCGGACTACAGTCAGCCGATGACCGTGCAGGGTGCAATTCAAAAGTCGATATTGATGACTGTGATTGCTGCTGTGCTTGGTTTGGGTGTTTTCATTTATAGTTTTGCAACCATGAATTTTGGTATGGCCTATGCAGCTGCAATGGTTGGCGCAATTGGTGGTCTCATCATTGCATTAGTTGCAACTTTTAAACCAAATACTGCACGTGTTTTAGCAATTCCTTATGCGCTGTTTGAAGGTGCATTTTTAGGTGGTGCATCGGTTATTTTCCAATTGAAATTTCCGGGTGTACCGTTACAAGCGTTGTTGGCAACTTTTGTCACCACTTTTGTGATGTTTGGTTTGTATCGTTTTAAAATTATTCGTGCCACTGAAAAATTTAAATCGATTGTGATGTCAGCAACGATTGCGATTGCATTAGTTTTTGTTGTGCAGTTCATCATGAATTTGGCATTTGGTTCAAGCATTCCTGGGCTATTTGAAAGTTCTTGGTTGGGCATAGGCTTTGCTGCTTTTGTTGCGGTTATTGCCTCATTGAACTTAATTTTAGATTTTGATTTAATTGAAAATGCTGCTGCACAACGTGCACCAAAAGCGTTTGAATGGCTATGTGGTATCGCATTATTAGCCACTTTAGTTTGGATGTATTATTCATTCATGCGTTTATTTAGTTTATTGCAAGGCGATGATTAAGTTCTCACCTTGTTATAAATTCAAAAATCGTCCTTTATGGGCGATTTTTTTATGATTTGAGTAAAGTTCTGAAAAAAGGTGGATTATGCAATTTTGTTCTGATTAAACTCTTGGCATTATGCATACAAACTTATTGTAAGTGAGAATTTCATGGCACAAGGACTTTTGGCAGGTAAGCGCTTCCTCATCGCAGGAATTGCAAGTAAATTATCGATTGCATTTGGTATTGCGCAAGCGCTACATCGTGAAGGAGCAGAGCTTGCATTTACTTATCCAAACGAAAAATTGAAAAAACGTGTAGACGACTTTGCAGAGCAATTTGGTTCTACCTTGGTTTTTCCTTGTGATGTTGCGGTTGATGCTGAAATTGATCATGCATTTACTGAGTTGGCAAAACATTGGGACGGTTTAGATGGTGTTGTGCATTCAATCGGCTTTGCACCTGCACATACCTTAGATGGTGATTTTACTGAAGTTACCGATCGTGAAGGTTTTAAAGTTGCACATGACATTAGCGCATATAGCTTTATTGCAATGGCACGTGCAGCAAAACCGTTGTTGCTTGCGCGTCAAGGTTGCTTACTCACATTGACTTATCAAGGTTCTGAGTCAGTCATGCCAAACTACAATGTCATGGGCATGGCAAAAGCATCTTTAGAAGCAGGTGTACGTTATTTAGCATCAAGCTTAGGTGCTGAAGGGATTCGTGTAAATGCGATTTCGGCAGGTCCAATCCGTACTTTAGCGGCGTCAGGTATTAAATCTTTCCGTAAAATGTTAGATGCGAATGAAAAAATTGCCCCGTTAAAACGTAATGTGACGATTGAAGATGTAGGAAATGCCGCACTTTTCCTTTGTTCACCTTGGGCAAATGGGATTACAGGTGAAATTTTGTATGTAGATGCAGGTTTCAATACTGTGGGTATGAGTGCATCAATGATGGATAGCGAATAAGTTATTTATGACTTGATGGTAAAAAGGCACTGGATTCAGTGCCTTTTTTATATGAAATTTATGGTGTGACTTCAGTGCCAGTGATATTTGGTAATTGCTGAATCGGGCTACCCCCTAATGCTTGCATTAAGGTTACATAAGCATTGTATTGATTTTGCTTGACTTGTACTAAAGACAGTCGTGCATTACGTGTGGTTTCTTGCGCATCTAACAGATTTTTTAAAGCAATCGCGCCATTGCGATAACGTACATCTGTTAAACGTTCAGTTTTCTCAGCCAGTTCTAAATTTTTCTGCTGCAAAGCAACTTGCTTATCTAATTCAATGCGATTTGAAAGTGCATTTTCAGTATCAGCAAAGGCTTGGTATAAAGTCTGACGATATTGAATAATGGCTTTTTCATAATCCAATTCACTAATTTTTAAGTCCTTTTTCATATCATTATATTGCAAAAAGGGCAGACTCAAACTGGCACCGAGCGTCAGTGCAGGATTTTTCAGTAAATTGGTGAGTGAAGTACTGCTTGAGCCTAAGTTCCCCGTCAAACTGATCGAAGGATAATAACTGGCTTTGGTTGCATCTTTAGAGGCGAGCGCTTCACGCAAGCGTAACTCAGCAGCACGTAAATCGGGGCGACGTGACAAAATATCGGCAGGTAAGCCTGTTGCAATATACGGTAAGCTGATGCGTGGCAGTTTTTTGGGTTCTTGAATATTCAGCTGCTGTACAGGAATTTGTAATAGCACCGCCAAAGCAGTACGTGTTTCGACCAGCTGTTGTTCAATTTGGCTCAAACTGGCTTTTTGACTTTGTACAGACTGTTCTGCTTGGGTCAAATCTAAGCCTGAAACCGCACCTGCACGATATTGCGTGCGTACCAGTTCGTACAGTTTTTGCGTGGTGGCTAAACTTTGCTGTGCTACGCTATAGCGTTCATTTAAATAACCTAATTGCCAATATAGATTTGCTGTCGTGGCAATTAGTGTTTGCCCTGTGGCTTGTAAATCTTGCTCGGTCGCTAAAGATTCCCATTTTGCCGCTTCGGTTTGACGAGCCAATTTTCCAAACAGATCAACTTCATAACTGACGCCTGTACTGAGCGATAAACCCTTCGCACTGTCATCCCCTGAATTTAAATCAAATGAATGACCTGTCGATACGCCTGAGTTGACACGAGGTCCTTGTTGATCACGAGCTAAACCCGCTTTTAAGCGAGCAGTTTGTAAATTGATTCCAGCAACAGCTAAATCTGCATTTTTTGCAATGACCTGTTCAACCAAACTGTTGAGTTGAGCATCACCAAATAAGCTCCACCATTGGTCGGCATTTAGCGCTGTATGAATCTGTTGTTGATTGACTTTGCTATAAGCAAATTGGTTTGGAATATCAACCGCAGGTGCTTGATAAGGGGTTTTTACCACAGCCGCACATCCCACCAAAGAACTTCCAAGAATCAAGGCAGTTGCAAGCTTTGTTAAATTCATTTGCATAATAATTTCCTTATTCTGTTTATTCGCGTGAGAGAGCATCGACGGGATCAAGTTGTGCAGCATTACGGGCAGGAATAAAGCCAAATACCACACCAATTAAGGTTGAACAGACGAAAGCTGCAATAATTGAGGTTGTAGAATACGCCATTTGGAAACTATCACCGGCAAAGTGGCTAATCAGTTGACCAACTCCTAAAGATAAGAGCACCCCTAAAATCCCGCCTAAGATACAAACCAAAATCGCTTCAATCAGGAATTGTTGTAAAATATCGCTTTGTCGAGCACCCACAGCCATACGTACCCCAATTTCTTGGGTACGTTCAGTCACCGATACCAGCATAATATTCATGACGCCAATTCCACCGACCACCAAAGAAATGACGGCAATTGCTGAAACGAGTAAGGTCATTGTTGCAGTGGTTTGTTCAATGGTTTCACGGATACTGTCAGAGTTTTGGGTAAAGACATCCTGTGTACCATGACGTTGTTCAAGTAAGCTGAGAATGGCATTTTCCGCGATTGCTGTAGGATATTCATCTTTCACACGAACGATAATACTGCGTACGTTAGATTGCCCTAACATACGACTCATCACTGTTGAATAGGGCAGGTAGACATTTAAACTGTCTGAGCCCATCATCCCTTTTTGAGCATCTACAATCCCAATAATTCGACTGGGTACAGTCCCTAATAAAATGACTTGTCCAACGGGATTTGTTCCATCAGCAAAAAAAGTATTTTTTGTATTGGTGTCAATGACCACATCTTGAGCACGCTCAATCACACTATGTTTGTCAAAAGCTTGTCCTGAGGTAAAGCTCATGCCTTTGACATCAAAAAAGTCACTACTGACCCCATTAACCGTAATTGCAGCTTCCGTATCTTTGAAACGCCCAGTTAAACTTGAATTAACTGATGGGCTGACCGCTTGTACATAAGGCTGTTCTGCTAAGGCGTCGGCATCGGCAGGGATCAGGGTTTTGACTTGGGCAGTTTTGGAGTTATCTCCAAAGCCTCGCCCTTGAAATACCGTGATGGTATTGGTACCCAAACTGCTAATATTTTCTAAAATTTGTTTTTGTGAGCCATTCCCGAGCGCCACAACCGAAACGACCGAAGCAATCCCGATAATAATCCCAAGCATGGTCAAAAATGTACGCATACGATGTGCATTCATGGCCAATAATGCCATGCGAAAAGCTTCACTGAAACGGTCTAATATCGAACGCCAAGCAGAAGATTTTTTTTGCTTTTCTATACCATCAAGTGCATTTTCTGTTGCTGCAATCCTTTCAGCTTCGGGGGTGTTGGGTGTATCTGAAATGATATTACCATCACTGATTTCAATGATACGCGTTGCATTTTTTGCCACATTCATATCATGGGTTACCAAGATAATGGTATGACCTTTGGCATTCAGTTCACGTAAAATACGCATCACTTCTATACCGCTGTTCTTGTCCAATGCACCTGTTGGTTCATCAGCAAGGATCACATCACCGCCATTCATTAACGCCCGTGCAATAGAGACACGTTGTTGCTGACCACCTGATAATTGGTTTGGACGGTTTTGAGTTTTTTCACCTAGTCCTAGTTCAGTCAACAATGCTTTAGAGCGTTCTTGGCGGGCAGTGGGATTCATCCCTGCGTAGATTGCAGGAACTTCTACATTGCCTGCCGCATTGATGTCACCCAATAAGTGATAACGTTGGAAAATAAAACCAAAATATTCACGGCGTAACTGTGCCAGTTCATCGGGTTCAAGTTCACGTGTTTCACGTCCTTTCACTTGATAACTGCCCGAAGTAGGTTTGTCTAAACAACCTAAAATATTCATCAACGTTGATTTACCTGAACCTGACTGACCAACAATGGCAACCAATTCACCTGCATAAATCTTTAAGTCGATCCCTTTTAAAATCTGAACAGTCGAATCACCAGCGGGAAATTCACGGATCAGATTATTCACCTCAAGTAGAGGTTGCTGATGCTGATTCATGATTAAAATCTCATTCCGCCTCGATTGCTACGTTTTGCTGAATCATTACTGGTGTCAGAACCATCTGCAATGACCACTTGATCACCTTGTTTAAGACCACGCATAATTTCAGCAGTGACACGATTGTTTAAACCAACCAAAACTTGTTGACGTTTGGCTGTACCATCTGCTTGCACGACACGAACTATCGCCACAGATGCTTTGCCCTGATCGATTAAAGCTTTTTCGTCCGCAGTGAGTTCTAGGCGTTGTGGACGGTCTGTTTTGTCTTTCTGAGTTGTTTCTAGTTTTTTATCGGCATTATTGCGGTTAGCACGTTGTGGACGGTTTGAACTTTGCAATGCAGCAGCAGGAACAGTCAGTACATTTTTTGCTTCGGCAAGGATGATATACACTTGTGCCGTCATATCAATCCGCAGTTTGCCATCATCATTTGGGACATCAAACAAAGCATTATAATAAACAGCATTACTTGAAGATGATGAACTGTTATTTGATGTTTCAGTATTGATCGACTCAGGTGCAGGTTCTACTTGACGTAAAGTTGCATAACGTTTTTTCTCACTATCACCCAAAGTTGTAAAATAAACTTTTTGACCTTCTTCTACTTTCATCACGTCAGCTTCAGAAATTTGCGCTTTGATGGTCATAGTATTGAGTTGAGCAAGTTTTACAATCGTTGGTGCACTTTGATTCGCATTTACGGTTTGACCTTCTTCTGTGACGATTGCTACGACTGTACCATTCATTGGTGCTAGGATTTGGGTATAACCTAAATCTTCTTTTGCTGTTGCAAGTGTTAAGCGAGATTGTTCGATCTGTGCATTCATTGCAGCAATATCAGCTTGTGCTGTTTTAAATGCAGCAAGTGCACTTTCATATTCAGCTTTTGATGTTGCATCCTGTGCATACATATTTTTTTGACGATTATATTCAGCTTCAACTTTTGCTAAAGTCGCTTGTTTGGTTGCCAACTGTGCTTGTTGATTTTTAATATTGGCTTCTGCCGTTTTTAAATCATTGGTCTGGCGTACTGAGTCAATTTGTGCAATCAATTGACCTTGTTTGACTTGGTCACCAAGTTGAACATACATTTTTTTGACCTGACCTGAAACCTGTGCGCCGACACTGACCATTTTTGTGGCTTCAAGACCTCCTGTGGCAAGGACAGCATTTTCAATATCTCCACGTACTACTTCTGAGGTGATGAACTGCGGTTTTTCATCTTTTGGCTTCAACATAAACCATGAAATTGCAGCAATAATGGCAATACAGACCACAATTACAATGATTTTGGACGGTTTTATTTTGGGCATGATGGTCGCAGGTAAACTAAGATAATTGGTTAAATTATAAGATGTAAATAAGGATAAACAGTGAATTTTTTCACAAAGCTAAATGATAATTATTTTCTTTAGTGATTGGTGAATAAGCTTTTTCCACACAGTAGAGCAATCGCTTGCTGGATTAAATGTTCAGGATTTTCCTGACTTAAACCTTTAATTGAGGCATCAATGCTGAGTAATAACGCGGGCCATAATAAAAAGGTTTGTGGATTTAAACGGCGTAATGTTTGCTGATAAGTGGCAATTTTAGTTTTCCAAATGCCAAGCTGTAAAGCATTTTGCGGCTGTTCATACAATTGCATCAACAGGCGCATTTCTTTACTAATTGTCCATAACAGTAGACTGGGTGCTTCACCAGACTCAAATAAATAATTTAAAATTTTGATGCTTTGAGCAAAATCTCCTGCCAAAAATGCATCGCTTAAGTCAAAACTGTTATAACGTGATTGATCCTGTAAACATTCATATAGATGTTCAATCTTGATCTGTTTTTGTTCAGGAAATGTATCGGCAACACGCATTAAGCTATTTTTTGCAGCCAATAAATTATGCTCATGATGCTGTTCAAGCCATAGCCAAGCATCTTGATCCAATTGAATACCCAATTGATCAGCTTCAATGGTTAAAATTCGTTGACGATCTTTGGGGGAATTGGCACTAAGCTGTACCATAACCCCATTGGCTTCAACGGTTTGAAAGAAACTAGACTTTAAACTATTTGTATCTTGTTTTGGCATTACAATGAGCAATAAATTATGCTCATTGTGTTGAAGATAATGTTTAAGTTGTTTGAGTCCATTGGCATCAGGCTTAATATTGCCATGCACTTCCACAGCCAAATGCTGAGAAAACAATGACAAACTATCTAATGCATTAAATACGTGTTTCCAATCACTGACGCTCGTTAAATCATAACGTTGACGTTCAATGTCGTGCGTACTCCAACTTTTACGAAAAGCATCGAGTAGATTTTGTTCTAATAACGGTTCTTGACCGTACATAATCCAAGCCCCACGAGCTTCATCAACACGTTTTAAGGCTTGGAGATAGTCAAGTTTCATAATTAAATCAGATTACTGTGCAGTTTGTGGTGCTGGGTTCAATAAATGTTGCGCTTTAGGTAAACGATTTGCTGAGATTTGACGACTAATTTGTTGTGCAATATCATCAATAATAACTTGTTTTAAATACTTTTCTTGTTGATCATCGGTATTGACCGTCGCAACGTCATATTGGTAACTACGTGATGCAGTCAAGGTACGTGGCTCAGTAATCGCATGACCTTGTTGATCTTCAATTTGAAAAGTCACACTGAGACGTAATAGGGTTTCAATCAATTGACCATTGAGTTCATGACGAATCGGTTTGTAATCTAACACACGTAATACATAGGCATCACTGCTATTGCCGAGTTGTACGCCTGATGCTGTCAAATAAACACTTAGTTTACTTTCTAGATCGTCTGTATTTTTAGGAAGTTGTAGATTAAGTTTGGTATAAACCAAAGGGGTTACATATTGGTTTGTGCCTTTTAAATGGAAATCACAACCCACTAAGCCTGCACTGAAACCCAAAGTTAATACAACTGCGGCAACACGTTGAACCAAATGCATGTGGTGTCCTCTGATTTTTCCAAAATGGAAAATAATTTAAAGATCTTGGGATGGATTGTAAAGTCAAAGCCCGTTGAATAACAACGGGCTTTGTTAGGGTTTTGTTTTTAGCCTTAAATTCCCTCTCTTTTTAGGAGATGAGAAACACTGTTTCGCAAGGGGAGAGGTAATTTATTTAAGAACCCTCATCCCCTTGCGGAATATATTCCTCATCCCAAAGGGAGAAGGGGTGTAAGGATTTTAAACCACCAAATTTACTAATTTATTTGGTACAACGATTTCTTTCTTGGTTGGACCTGTCAAAAATTGTTGCACTTCAGGTAAAGCTTTCGCTTGTGCCAAGATGTCATCTTTAGACGCATCTACAGACACTTCTAACTTGCCACGAAGTTTACCATTCACCTGAACCACAATCGTTTGCGTATTACGCGTGAGTGCAGACTCATCGACAGCAGGGAATAATACTGTAGTTAAATCAATATCAAATTGCGCTAATAAAGTCTGACTTAAATGCGGTGCAAATGGTGCAAGTAAAGTCAGCAATGTGATGATCGATTCACGAGCAACCGCGATATCATTGTCATCTTTTGCATCAAACTTGTTATTGGCATTTAACAATTCCATTAACGCAGCAATCGCTGTGTTAAAGGCATGACGGCGTTCAATGTCATCACCGACTTTCTGAATCGTTTCATGCGTTTTACGGCGTAAATCTTGCGCATCTTGAGATAGTTTTGCAGTATCAATAGCAGATGCATTGTTGCCTTTTTCAAGGAAGCCTGTGGTTAAACGCCATACACGTTTTAAGAAACGGTTTGAACCTTCAACACCTGCATCTGACCATTCAAGTGATTGATCAGGTGGAGCAGCAAACATCATGAAGACACGAGCAGTATCTGCACCGTATTGGTCAATAATGGCTTGCGGGTCGATACCGTTATTTTTCGATTTCGACATTTTTTCTTGACCACCAACCACAACTTCTTGACCATCACCTTTATATTTTGCAGAAAGAACACGACCTTTTTCGTCTTTTTCTAACTCAATATCAGCAGGGTTGAACCAAGTTTTCTTACCAGATTCAGCTTCACGATAGAAAGTATCAGCAAGGACCATGCCTTGTGTTAAAAGGTTAGTGAATGGTTCGTTGCCTTGAACTACCCCTTCATCACGCATCAATTTATGGAAGAAACGTGCATAAAGTAAGTGAAGGATCGCGTGCTCTACACCACCGATGTACTGGTTCACTGGTAACCAAGATTGTGCAGCTTCAGGTTTCACCATACCACCCGTGAAATCAGGAGACGCATAACGTGCATAATACCAAGACGACTCTACGAAAGTATCCAAAGTATCGGTTTCGCGACGTGCGTCGCCACCACAACATGGACATTTGGTTTCATAGAATTCAGGCATTTTATTCAGTGGGTTACCTGAGCCATCAGGAACAACATCTGTTGGTAATACCACAGGTAATTGATCTTCAGGAACAGGTACTTGACCACACTTGTCACAGTTGATCATTGGAATTGGACAACCCCAATAACGCTGACGAGATACACCCCAGTCACGTAAACGGAATTGAACTTTAGAATTTGCAAGTTGTTGTGGTTGTAATTTTGCAAGGAATGCATCAAAAGCCGCTTGGAAATCTAAACCGTCAAATTCAGCTGAATTGACCAATTTACCTTCTTTAGAACCGTACCATTCTTGCCATTCAGTTGCAGAGTAATCTGCATCATCAGCACCTTTGGCATCAATCACTTGTTTGATTGGCAAGTTGTATTTATTGGCAAATTCAAAATCACGTTCATCATGTGCAGGAACCGCCATCACAGCACCTGAACCATATGACATCAACACATAGTTCGCGATCCAAACTGGCACTTCTTCACCAGTCACAGGATGCTTAACAGAAAGACCTGTCGCCATACCTTTCTTTTCAGCAGTGGCAAGATCAGCTTCTGCGACTGAACCCATACGGCATTCTTCAATAAATGCTGCAAGTTCGGGGTTACTTTCAGCTGCTTTTAATGCCATAGGGTGTTCTGCTGCTACTGCAACATAAGTCACACCCATTAAGGTATCGGCACGCGTGGTATATACCGTTAAACCATCAGCATAAACGTCTGTATTCGCTGAAGGGAAGGTAATTTCCATCCCTTGTGAACGTCCAATCCAGTTGCGTTGCATGGTCAAGACTTGTTGTGGCCAACCATCTTTTAAAGTGTCTAAATCGTCAAGTAATTCTTGTGCATAGTCGGTAATGCGGAAGTAGTACATTGGAATATCACGTTTTTCAACCAATGCACCTGAGCGCCAACCGCGACCATTTTCCACTTGCTCATTGGCAAGAACAGTTTGGTCTACAGGATCCCAGTTTACGGTAGAGAGTTTACGGTAAATCAGACCTTTTTTATAAAGCTGAACAAATAACCATTGTTCCCAGTGATAGTACTCAGGGGTACAGGTGGCAAATTCACGATCCCAGTCAACTGAAAGACCTAATTTTTTTAATTGGTCACGCATGTAAGCGATATTTTCAAATGTCCATTTTGCAGGCGCCACGTGGTGAGCAATCGCAGCATTTTCAGCAGGAAGACCAAAGGCATCCCACCCCATAGGTTGTAGGACAGTTTCACCTTTAAGACGGTGAAAACGGCTGATCACGTCACCAATGGTATAGTTACGCACATGACCCATATGCAGTTTACCGCTTGGGTAAGGGAACATCGAGAGGATATAACGACGTGGACCTTCTACAGTGTCGGCAACTTTAAATGCTTTGCGAGTTTCCCAGTCTTGTTGGACATTAGATTCAATCGCACTCGCTTGATATTCAGGGTCAATGTGAGGATTAGTCATAGTAAATAAACGTATTTAATAAGAACAAAGTTAAAATGTGTCACACAGCATAGCTTAAAACCTAAAAAAATGTCAGATTTTCGCACGCAATTTATGTAAAAGGTTGCTATTTAACGCAATGTGTCGATGTGCGTTAAATTTTAAAGAACTCAATCGCTCAATCTAAAATGACCATAAAAAAGCCTTTCATTTTGAAAGGCTTTTTCTATTTTGTTTCATGGCATTTTTTAATTATTGCGGTGCGCGCTCTAACTGACCTTTTTGTAGTGCAGCATTTGCCTCACTTTGTTGGTCTGTATGCGGGACTTCATTTGTAGGTGCTGCTGTCGTTGTATTTGTAGGTGTTGTATTTGCAGGCGCAGCAGCACTTGCTGAACTTGAAACATTGTGCCCGTAGGTTGTTACCGTGGTTTTGTGCTTTGCATTACGTGGCGGAGGGGTTTCTGAATAATGGGTCGACCCATTTTGATCGACCCATTTATAATACTCTTTGGCAAAACTTGGAGCAGTCACGCCAAGAGTCAAAAGTAACCCCATGCCTGAAATCAAAGCCATTTTTAATTTTTTTAGATGATACATACCTAAACCTTATTACTGAACTTATCAATATTTTAAGTATGCGGTGTTGCAAAGCGACTTAAAATAAAGAAATTGTTATAGTGATTTTTCGTGCTGTTATTTTAAACAAAATTTTAAAAGAATGCAGATTTTTATCATAAATTTATTAAGTTATAACTATTTGAAAATTTAGTTATAACTAAGTTAAAAAAAAGGAATAGTTTAAAAAAAATGCGTATGGGAAATAATCAATAAAAAAGCGAATAGAAACCTTGACTTTGCTTGCTAAAACAACAAAAATGCTGAAACAGTTTTATATGCTTTTATTCGATCACCCTTCGAATAAAAATATCAAAGCAAGCAATAACGTTTTCTCTAAGCCGAGAAGTCGAACCTAACCGAAAGATGTTTATCCCAACATTTTTTAGTGATTTATACAGCCCAAACGGCTGTGTGATGATTTAATTTTTTATTGCTGCAAAAACTATTAAATATGTGTGTTATAACAGAGCACACAAATCAATGAATGAAAACACAAACTATGTCTCCCATAGTGTTGTGGAAAAAAGATTAGGGTGAATACGTTGGAACTTTTATCTGGTGGTGAAATGCTTGTTCGTGCATTGGCGGACGAAGGCGTTGAACATGTTTTTGGGTACCCAGGCGGCGCAGTTTTGCATATTTATGATGCGCTATTTCAACAAGAGAAAATCAATCATTACCTCGTGCGTCATGAACAAGCAG
Organism: Acinetobacter sp. 251-1; assembly: GCF_030329305.1. Classification (NCBI taxonomy): domain Bacteria; kingdom Pseudomonadati; phylum Pseudomonadota; class Gammaproteobacteria; order Moraxellales; family Moraxellaceae; genus Acinetobacter; species Acinetobacter sp. 251-1. The sequence continues at coordinate 31,698 of NZ_JACANS010000015.1, forward strand.
CAGGTCACATGGCTGATGCTTACTCACGCGTGACAGGTAAGACAGGTGTTGTACTTGTAACATCTGGTCCAGGTGCGACCAATACCGTAACGCCAATTGCGACCGCTTATATGGACTCAATCCCTATGGTGATTTTGTCTGGTCAGGTTGCAAGCCATTTAATCGGTGAGGATGCGTTCCAAGAAACGGATATGGTCGGTATTTCTCGTCCGATCGTGAAGCACAGTTTCCAAGTGCGCCATGCAAGCGAAATTCCTGCAATTATTAAAAAAGCATTTTATATTGCTTCAAGTGGTCGTCCAGGTCCAGTTGTTGTTGATATTCCAAAAGATGCAACAAATCCTGCTGAAAAATTTGCATACGAATATCCTGAAAAGGTGAAAATGCGTTCGTATCAACCGCCGCATCGTGGTCATTCTGGTCAGATTCGTAAAGCAATTGATGAGCTGGTTAATGCAAAACGTCCTGTCATTTATACAGGTGGTGGTGTGGTTCAAGGGAATGCTTCTGCGTTATTAACGGAGCTTGCACATTTATTGGGCTATCCTGTAACCAATACCTTAATGGGCTTAGGTGCTTTCCCTGGTAATGATCCACAATTTGTGGGTATGTTGGGGATGCATGGTACGTATGAAGCCAATATGACCATGGCAAATGCAGATTTAATTTTAGCCATTGGCGCACGTTTTGATGACCGTGTAACCAATAATCCAGCTAAATTCTGTCCAAATGCTAAAGTCATTCATATTGATATTGACCCTGCAACCATTTCTAAAACCATCATGGCGCATATCCCGATCGTGGGTGCAGTTGAGCCTGTATTACAAGAAATGTTGGTTCAATTGAAACAAATGAATGTTTCAAAACCAAATCCAGAAGCAATTGCAGCTTGGTGGGATCAAATCAATGAATGGCGCAAAGTTCATGGTTTGAAATATGAAGCAGGTCAAGACGGTGTAATGAAACCACAACAAGTGGTTCAAGCACTCGATAAAGTGACCAATAGCCAAGCGATTATTACCTCTGATGTGGGTCAGCATCAAATGTTTGGTGCACTGTACTACACCTATATTCGTCCACGTCAATGGATTAACTCGGGTGGCTTAGGAACAATGGGTGTAGGCTTACCATATGCAATGGCTGCTAAGCTTGCATTCCCAGATCAACAAGTGGTGTGTATTACAGGTGAAGCATCGATTCAGATGTGTATCCAAGAGCTTTCAACATGTAAGCAATATGGCTTAAATGTGAAAATTCTGTGTTTGAATAACCGTGCTTTAGGGATGGTTAAGCAATGGCAGGACATGAACTACGAAGGTCGTCATTCAAGTTCTTATGTTGAGTCATTACCAGACTTCGCTAAATTGATGGAAGCTTATGGCCATGTCGGGATTCAAATTGACCATGCGGACGAGCTTGAATCTAAACTTGCAGAAGCAATGGCAATTAATGATAAATGCGTATTTATTAATGTCATGGTTGATCGTTCAGAGCATGTTTATCCGATGCTGATCGCGGGTCAATCAATGAAAGATATGTGGTTGTCTAAAGGGGAGCGTACACAATGAGACATATAATTTCTGTACTCATGGAAAACGAAGCTGGTGCGCTTTCTCGTTTGGTGGGTTTATTTAGTCAACGTGGCTATAACATTGAAACATTAAATGTTGCGCCCACAGAAGATCCAACTTTGTCACGTTTGACATTAACCACGTATGGTGATGAGCACAAAATTGAGCAAATTACCAAGCAACTAAACAAATTGGTTGAAGTAGTCAAAGTGGTTGATTTATCAGAGGGTGCACATATTGAGCGTGAATTGATGCTCATTAAGGTTAAGGCTTTAGGTTCAGCACGTGCTGAAATTAAACGTACAGCCGATATTTTCCGTGCACAAATTGTCGATGTAACACCAACGACTTATACCATTCAGATTGCAGGTACAACTGAAAAAATTGATGGTTTTATTGATGCACTTGCTGAAAATACCATTCTTGAAGTTGTACGTTCGGGCGTGTCAGGCGTGGCACGCGGCGAAAAAGTTTTAACTATTTAATTTATTCACCTATACTCCTCTCCTAGAAAAAAGGAGAGGCTTAGTTGACCAGTACACAATAAAGCCGTACCAACTAAGTTAAAGGAAACAAAAGCATTTAAGCGGAGACAGCAATGCAAATTTTTTATGATAAAGACTGTGACTTATCTATCATCCAAGGCAAAAAAGTAGCAATCATTGGTTATGGTTCACAAGGCCATGCGCATGCGCTTAACCTTAAAGATTCAGGCGTTGACGTAACTGTAGGTCTACGCGCTGGTTCTACTTCTTGGAAAAAAGCTGAAAATGCTGGTCTTAAAGTTTCAGAAGTTCCTGCTGCTGTAGCTCAAGCTGACTTAGTTATGATCTTGACGCCTGATGAGTTCCAATCACAACTTTATCGTGATGTGATTGAGCCAAACATCAAGCAAGGTGCAACTTTAGCATTTGCTCATGGTTTCTCTGTTCTTTATAACCAAGTTGTTCCACGTGCTGACTTAGACGTAATCATGGTTGCACCAAAAGCACCTGGTCATACTGTACGTTCAGAATATCAACGTGGTTCAGGTGTTCCTGACTTAATCGCGATTCACCAAGATGCTTCTGGTAATGCACGTAACGTTGCGCTTTCTTATGCTTCAGGCGTAGGTGGTGGTCGTACTGGTATCATCGAAACTTCTTTCCGTGAAGAAACTGAAACTGACTTATTCGGTGAGCAAGCAGTTCTTTGTGGTGGTGCTGTTGAATTGGTTAAAATGGGCTTCGAAACTTTGGTTGAAGCGGGTTATGCACCAGAAATGGCTTACTTCGAGTGCCTACACGAACTTAAATTGATCGTTGATTTAATGTTCGAAGGCGGTATCGCTGACATGAACTACTCAGTATCGAACAATGCTGAATATGGCGAATATGTAACAGGTACTGAAGTAATCAACGAACAGTCTCGTGAAGCAATGCGTAATGCACTTAAACGTATTCAATCTGGTGAATACGCGAAGATGTTCATTCAAGAGGGTGCATTAAACTACCCATCTATGACTGCTCGTCGTCGTCAAAATGCTGCACATGGTATTGAAGTAACTGGTAATAAGTTACGTGCGATGATGCCTTGGATCCAAGCGAACAAAATCGTTGATAAAGAAAAGAACTAAGGTTACGTTACGTGCCTTAAAAATGGGAAAGCAGTGCTTTCCCATTTTTTCGTGCCTTGGTTCAAGCGAACAAAATCGTAGACAAAGAAAAGAACTAAGTTCTAATTTTTGAGTCAAAAAGCCCTTGTTAAAACAAGGGCTTTTTTTATGTTCTAAAGAAATGAGTATTCACTACATGCTTTAAAACATAACAAAGCAGTACTTTGCTAGTCCTCGTTCATACTTTGAATTCAAGTAAATAGAATTGTTGATAAAATAAAAACTAAGTTTAAGTTTTTAACTTTATCAAAGCCGACTCTATTGAGTGGGCTTTTTTTTGTGATAAATTACGCATTATTTTGCTGTTTTTAAATGTGGTGAAATTATGAAATTTAAAATTTTATTGGGCATGGTTGCTATAACATTTTCAAATTTAAATCATGCTGAAACTGTAATAAATTCAAAAGAGTTTAAACCGCTGAACGAAGTTCGTGTTTCTATGCAACGGATGTTGCGTTCTACCGAAGGACGTTATTTTTTAAGCCTGTATGCGGGTATTTGGAATCCACATGCGGTACTGACGGATTTAGTAGAAAATAAAAATATTGCATTTAAAGGTTTACAAAAAGCAGATCAACTCACGCTAAAGTCAGTAAATTCTGAAACTGATGCAATTGAAAATGGTGCTTATCAGTTGATGGGAACGTTAAATGCAAATACGGGTTATTTCAAAACTTTACTCTCAGCAGGCGGTGATACTTTTGGTAAAAATATTCAGTTTGAACCGGCTGTGAAAGTGAGCAACAAGCCTTCATTTGTCTTTAAATTTTATAGTGGTGATCAAACGACAACCTATGGTGCACCTTTACAGCGTGTAGATGTGGTTAATAAAAGTAATAATCAGACGATTCAGTCCTTGACGGGGTTTGTTGCCTATCCAAAAAGTATAGGTTATATGGATATTAACTTTGATGGTTATTATGATGTCATTTTATCTGATATTTCACAGTCTTATTCTGTAGAAGATAAGCGTTATATTTATTGGATGTATAATCCAAAAACAGGACAATTTCAGCGTTCGCCACAACTTGATAAAATCATCGGTTTCCCAAATTTACATGGTGAAAAACAGCAAATTGATTTTGGAGGTGGTCGAGTATATCAAGTGAAAAATGGCTTATTAAATCGAATTTAGCTTTTAATTTTCGATAATATGCGTAACCCCTAGGAGATACTTTATGGTCTAGGGGGCACATGCACAGAGCTCAAGGGATGTAATGAGCATATTTGTTGGTGATTTAAGGCTAAATTTAGGTTAAATTTTTATGCTAAAACAGGTTGTGAAAATATTTTTAGTCTTGATAGTGGGAGTTGTTCATGCACAAGTCATAGATTATGACCTATTGAAAGAACAAGCCATTGAATATGAAAATAGTTTAACTGAACAAGAAAAATCACAATTAAATCGCTCTTATGCAGAGCCGCTTTCAGTTTCTATTGGTTTTTGTGCACAGTTTTATCAGGGTACATCTTTTGAAATTGTGTCTAGGGTGAGTGAGAGGGGAGTATTGTTAGAAAACTGGACAAATACAATAGGTCCTTTTGCTGAGTGTGTGCGAAGTATGTTTAATCATCAACATATTTATTCCGTTCGTAATGAAGCATTTTATGCATTTTTAGAATTCAATTTAACAAAACAATAATGCTGTAAGCAAAACGTCATTGCATCATCATCGAAATGTAAAAAAGAAAATTTAAACTATTCAAAAATGAAGAGAAGATTGGGGTAAACGTATGACCAAGACGTACGCAGAAACCTTATTGTATAAACAACAAGAATTTCCAGACTATTTTAAATTTTATTTAAAGAAAAATAAAAATCCCACTCATATTTCAGAGAATTTAAATACGCTTCAAAAACTTGTTCGTCCACGGCTGAAAATCGTCATTGTGACAGAAACATGGCCGCCTGAAATTAATGGGGTAGCAATGTCATTGATGCAGTTATGCAAGGGGTTGCAGAAACAAGGGCATAAAATTTTACTGATTCGCCCAAAACAAAAACATGTATGTTATGAATTTTCGCCCAATAAAGAGTGCTTAGTGACAGCTCAAGCCGTTCCAAAATATCCTGATATGCGTTTTGGTTGGCCACAATATTTAAAAGTATCCCAAGCAATTTCTGATTTTGTGCCAGATATTATTCATATCGTGACTGAAGGGCCCTTAGGTTTTACGGCTTTACATGCGGCGAAGGCAAAACGTATCCCTGTATCAAGTGGTTTTCATTCACCATTTCAAGAGTTTAGCCGATTTTTTGATTTAGCATTTTTAGTAAAACCGGTGCAGCATTATTTGAAATGGTTTCATAATAATACGCAGCTTACTTGTGTCCCTAGTGTTGATACTGAAAAAGCATTGCGCCAATTTGGTGTGACTTGTCCAATGCAAGTGGTGGGACGAGGGGTGGATGTTGAAAAGTTTTCGGCAAAACATCGCTCAGAAAAGCTGAGACGCATGTGGGGTGTTGACCAAGATACCACTGTTTTATTGTATGTCGGACGTTTATCTCCTGAGAAAGAAATCAATGTTTTGATTGATGCTTATGCGGCAATGAGAAATTGTCGGAATAAAAAAGTGAAATTGGTCATCGTGGGTGATGGACCTGATCGTAAGCGTTTGCAACAAATGCTTGCTGCGGAACATATTATTTTTACAGGGAATTTGAGTGGTCAGCAACTTGCTGAAGCTTATGCGAGTGCAGATGTCTTTGTCTTTGCAAGTCAGGTTGAAACGTTTGGTAATGTGGTGCTTGAGGCGATGGCAAGTGGTTTGGCGATCGTTGCGTATAACTATGCAAGCACACAACTTTATGTGAAACATCAACAAACAGGTTGGGTCTGTCCTTTGGGTGCAACAGATCAATTTATTCAGAATATTCTTCGACTTCCAAACAATTCGATTTTGCATGACATGGGGCAACATGCGATGCGTGATGTGCAAAATATTGGTTGGCAACAGGCGGTACAACAATTTGAACAGGCACTTTATCAAGTCACGCAAGATCAGGTTTTAGTGACTTAAAATCATCTCGGATAGAGAGGAGAGCGACAATGAATTTTAAAGAGACCAAAATAAAAATACTCGATTTAGATTTAAAAGGCTGCTTATATCTCAATAATTTGTCACACGTACAACATATTGCTGTGTTTTTTAAAGTGATCAGTCGGTTGGGGGATGGTGCTTTTTGGTACCTAATGTTGTTTATTGTTTGGTTGAACAAAGGTTTGCTCTATGGATTGAAACTGTTATATGTAGTTTTAAGTGCCTTGATTGGCACAGGCATCTATAAAATATTAAAGCATAAAACAGTACGTCCACGTCCATACCAAGTACATCAAGTGATTCGTTTAGGTGAGCGTCCATTGGATCATTTTAGTTTTCCTTCGGGACATACTTTGCACGCCGTGATGACGACAGTCGTGCTTGGTTATATTCAACCTGTGCTGTTATTGATCATGATGCCTTTTACAATTTTAGTGGCATTGTCACGTATGGTCTTGGGGTTGCACTATCCGAGTGATGTGATTGTGGGGGCTTTAATTGGGGCAACGGTAGCGAGTCTGATTTTGGTCGCTGCACCATTTCTGAGTATTGCTTTGTAAGTATTTTATTTGATCAAAGTGGAGTTGATGAAAAATCAGCAGGTTTAAAAATAAAATCTATTTTGGCAATGCTACGGATTTTGTTAAAGTAGTTCAATAAATTGAACGGATAGGATGACCTCAATGGGTTTACGTTGGACTGATACATTAGATATCGCAATTGAGCTATATGAAGCTCACCCAGATGTTGACCCGCAATGGGTGCGTTTTACAGATTTACATGCATGGATTTGTGCATTACCTGACTTTAGTGATGACCCAACCAAGTCAACGGAAGGGTTGCTAGAGGCGATCCAAATGGCTTGGATTGACGAAGCAAGTTAAAAAATCAACTCAATCTATCTAAAAAATCATTTTTTTACAGTTTAAACCGCGGAAAATCGCGCATTATTCGGTATAATGCGCCAAAATTTTCGTGTCAATTTGACTTAAGGAGCCAATCAATGGCTATTGAACGTACTTTATCTATCGTAAAACCAGACGCAGTTGCTAAAAACCACATTGGTGATATCTTTGCTCGTTTCGAAAAAGCTGGTCTTAAAATCGTTGCGACTAAAATGAAACACCTTTCTCAAGCTGAAGCTGAAGGTTTCTATGCTGAACATAAAGAACGTGGTTTCTTTGCTGACCTAGTTGCATTCATGACTTCTGGTCCAGTGGTTGTTTCAGTTCTTGAAGGCGAAAATGCAGTTCTTGCTCACCGTGAAATCTTGGGTGCTACAAACCCTAAAGAAGCTGCTCCTGGTACAATCCGTGCAGATTTCGCTGTAAGCATCGATGAAAATGCTGCTCACGGTTCTGACTCTGTAGCTTCTGCTGACCGTGAAGTAAACTACTTCTTCGCTCAAACTGAAGTTTGCCCACGTACTCGTTAATTCTGAGTCAATAGGGTTGTCTTAAAATTCACAGAAGCGTTTTACGTTTTGTAAATTGTAAACAGACCCTGAACCAGATAAGTGTTATACTGCTTGTCTGGTTTTTTTATTTTTAATGTTCGAATATTGAACGAATCCTACCCATCGGCATGTTTTTTAGGTAATACTCATGAATTCTGAAGTTGTCGCTTCGTCATTAACGCAAGATGAACAGAAGCCTGCATCATCAAAATCTGCACAGCAAACACATGTACAGAAAGTGAATTTACTGGGCATGTCACGTCCACAATTGGAAAAATTCTTCGAAGATATGGGGGAGAAAAAATTCCGTGCAGGACAGGTGATGAAATGGATTCATCAATTTTTCGTCACAGATTTTGCTGAAATGACTAATATTTCAGGTAAGTTGCGTGAAAAATTAGAAAAAGTGTGTGTGATTGAAGCACCAGAAGTCGTACATCGTAATTATTCAAAAGATGGTACCCGTAAATGGGTGTTTCGAGTGGGCGAAGGGGAAGGCTCATTGGTTGAAACTGTTTTAATTCCTGCTGAAGATAAAACAGGTTCGCGTAAAACTTTATGTATTTCTTCACAAGTGGGTTGTGCATTGGACTGTTCATTTTGTTCAACAGGTAAACAGGGCTTTCAACGTGATTTAACGCCGAGTGAAATTATTGGTCAGTTATGGATGGCGAACTACTCGTATATGGAAGAAGTGCCAGTTGCAGAGCGTGAACGCTCGGTGACCAATGTTGTGATGATGGGAATGGGTGAGCCATTACTCAACTATGATGCTGTTTTAAGTTCAATGAATATCATGTTGGACGACTTTGCTTATGGTATGTCTAAACGTCGCGTGACTTTGTCTACATCAGGTGTGGTGCCAAAAATTGATCAATTGGCACAGGATATCGATGTTGCTTTAGCCATTTCTTTACATGCACCAAATGATGAACTGCGTAATGAATTAGTACCAATTAATAAAAAATATCCATTAGAACAACTCATTGCAGCATGTCAGCGTTATATTGCCAAAGATGGCAATGAAAGTTCACGTAAACATGTCACCATTGAATATGTCATGTTGGAAGGGGTGAATGATCAGCCTGAACATGCACAGCAAATGATTAAGTTGTTGAAAAATTTACCAAGTAAAATTAATTTAATTCCATTTAATCCGTTTCCGCATGCACCTTATGGTCGTTCAAGCCGTAATCGAATTATTTCTTTTCAAAAAACTTTGTCTGATGCAGGATTTGTGTGTACGATTCGTCAGACACGTGGTGATGATATTGATGCTGCGTGTGGTCAATTGGTTGGTCAGGTGGCTGACCGTACTCGCCGTGCAGAACAATGGAAGAAAAAAGTTGCGCAGCAGAACGAGATTTTGCGTTCACAAGGTTGACCATTTTTAAAATTAAATATGGGGAGCAAGCTTTGAGAAATCATATGTACAAAAAATTGATCACAGTCGCTGCAATCAGTTGTGCTGTGTTCTTGACGGCTTGTGAAACGACACAAACAGGGTCAGTTTTAAAAAAAGATCCTGAAAAAGCAGTCAAAGTACGTACTCAATTGGCTGCTGAATATATCCGAACGCATGATTTAGATGCCGCAAAACGTTCACTTGATCAAGCCTTAGAAATTGATTCAGGTGATTCGACTGCCAATATGATGATGGGGGTTTTACTGCAACAAGAAGGCAGTAAAGTCAGCATGGATAAAGCGGATAGTTATTTTAAACGTGCTATTTCCCGTGATCCAGACAATGCACAAGCCCGTAATAATTATGGGACTTACTTATATTTGATGAAGCGTTATAATGACGCCATTGAACAACTGCAGTTTGCAGGTGCGAGTTTAGGCTATGACCAACGCTATAGAGCTTTGGAAAATCTCGGTAAAGTCTATATGATTGTAGGCGATAAAGAGAATGCTGAAAAAACGTTCAAGCAAACGCTACAAGTCAATCGAGATTCTGTTATATCTTTAATCGAGTTGTCAGAACTATTATATTTAAAACAGCAAACTGCTCAAGCCAGTCAACTGTATGAGCAGTTTGTGCGTTTAGTGGGTCAGAAAAATCAAGACTCAAGAGCGCTTTGGATCGGAATTCGTATCGCGAGAGCGAATGGTGATCAGATGGGGTCGCAAGTATTGGTCAATCAATTACGCGCACTTTTTCCTGAAAGCCAAGAATATCAACGTTATTTGCAATTACAGTACAGTACTGAGGCCGTATGGAAGTAAATCCTAATTCACAGCAACCTACTGGTTCAAACGTAGCACCTAATGGTTTAGGAAATGTTCAGCGTCCGGGCGAGTACTTACGTCAAGTTCGTGTTTCACAGCATCGTGATATTAAAGCCGTTGCTACAGACTTAAATATGCCTTTAAAAACTTTAGAAGCTTTAGAGAAAGATGAATATAAATCTTTGCCTGAAGCCACGTTTATTAAAGGCTATTATCGCTCGTATGCAAAATATTTGAATGTTGATGCAACTGCAATCATTCAACGTTTTGATGATATTTATCAAAATGATACTGGATTGATGCCCAACCATGCATTAAACAATTCTCCGATTAAAATCATGGGGAAATTGCCGGGTTCTAACAGTGATCGCAACAAAAAATGGTTGAAACGTGCTTTAATTGCCGTGATTGCATTGGCGGTGATTTGGGCGGTGGTTGCAGGGATTCAAAAATGGTCATCAAGTAAAAATGACGGTTCAGATGCCAAACCACAACAATCCGATGTTGAAGTGTTGTCGATGAACAATAGCTCAAGTCATAGCTCTGGCGATCAGATGGTGTTGAACTTTAGTCGCCCAACCTCTGTCAATATTGTGGATAGCACAGGTAAAGTGTTGGCGACGGGTCGTCAATCATCAACATTAACATTGACAGGTGAATCTCCATTCCAGATTCGACTTGATGATGCTGCTGCTGTGTCATTAAGCCTTAATAATGAACAGATTTCATTGTCTCCATATACTGTGAACGGGAAAGCAGAATTCCGTTTATCTCGTTAATTTAAATTAAGTCGAGCGGTACAATGATTGAAAATCCAATTAAACGTCGTCCAACCCGAAAAATTCGTGTCGGTTCAGTGTATGTTGGTGGTGATGCACCGATTAGCATCCAAAGCATGACCAATACTGAAACGTGTGATGTCGAAGCGACTGTTGCACAGATTCAACGTTGTGTAGACGTTGGTGCGGACATCATGCGTGTGTCTGTGCCAAGCATGGAAGCAGCTCAAGCTTTCGGTGAAATTCGTAAACGTGTTTCAGTGCCTTTGGTTGCTGATATCCACTTTGACTATAAAATTGCGCTTGCTGTCGCTGACTTTGGTGCGGATTGTTTACGTATTAATCCTGGGAATATTGGTTCGGAAGCGAAAATTCGTGAAGTGGTTGCTGCGGCAAAACATCATGATATTTCGATGAGAATTGGGGTAAATGCTGGGTCGTTAGAAAAAGATATTCAAAAAAAATATGGTGAGCCGACAGGTCAAGCCTTGCTTGAGTCTGCAATGCGCCATATTGATATTTTAGATCGTTTGGATTTCCAAGAGTTTAAAGTCTCAGTGAAAGCATCGAATGTGTTTTTAACCCTGGATGCTTATCGTTTATTGTCTGCACAAATTGACAATCCATTGCATTTGGGGGTGACTGAAGCAGGTGTATATCGCACAGGTTCAGTGAAATCAGCGATTGCTTTGGGTGGTTTGTTGATGGAAGGCATTGGCGATACCATGCGTATTTCTTTGGCAGCAGAGCCTGAAGAAGAAATTAAAATCGGTTTTGATATTTTAAAATCATTAGGCTTACGTTCTAATGGGATTAATTTTATTGCTTGCCCAAGTTGTTCACGTCAAGAATTTAATGTCATCAAAGTGATGCAAACATTGGAGGAGCGCTTAGAAGATGTGCGCACACCAATGGATGTCTCGGTGATTGGCTGTAAAGTGAATGGGCCAGGTGAAGCGAAAGAAGCTGATATTGGTGTGGTTGGGGCAGCCCCACGCTCATTGGTCTATCGTAATGGTGAAAAGAGCCATTTGATTGATACTAATCAGCTTGTTGATGAAATCGAAGCAATGGTTCGTCAACGTATTGTAGAGCTTGAAGAAGCGAAAGCTAAAGAGATTATCCGCACAAGTTTTTCTGAGTAAGTCATGAGTTCAATTGTCGCAATTAAAGGTTTTAACGATATTCTTCCAATGCAAACGCCTGCGTGGAGACGTTTAGAACAGCATTTAGCATCGTTGATGGATGCCTATGGCTATCAACAAATTCGTTTGCCCATGGTTGAGCAGACCCATTTGTTCAAGCGTTCAATTGGTGATGCAACGGATATTGTTGAAAAAGAAATGTACACATTCTTAGACAAAGGCAATCCACCCGAGTCTTTGACTTTGCGTCCTGAAGGAACTGCAGGTTGTGTGCGTGCTATGCTTGAACATAACTTACTGCGTGGTGCAAACCCACGTGTTTGGTATGTGGGGCCAATGTTCCGTTATGAAAAACCACAAAAAGGGCGCTATCGTCAATTTCATCAATTTGGTGTGGAAACTTTTGGTGTCGCTACACCTGACCAAGATGCAGAACTGATTTTAATGACTGCACGTTTGTGGAAACGCATGGGCGTGGCAGATAAAGTTCAATTAGAATTGAATACTTTGGGCGAGTCAGATGAGCGTGCTGAATATCGTACGGCATTGGTTGAATTTTTAAATGCACACAAAGCAGAATTAGATGAAGACTCTCAACGTCGTTTAAGTACCAATCCACTTCGAATTTTAGATTCAAAAGATGCACGTACCCAAGAAATTTTGCAAAATGCGCCAAAATTGCATGATTTTATGGGTCAAGAGACCATGCAGCATTTTGCTCAATTGCAGCAATATTTGAGCGATGCAGGTATAAAATTTGTAATTAATCAAAAATTAGTACGTGGTTTGGATTATTACAATAAAACTGTTTTTGAATGGACAACAACACATTTAGGTTCACAAGGCACAGTATGTGCAGGTGGTCGCTATGATGGTTTAGTTGGACAGTTAAAAGGTAAGCCTGATCAATCTGTTCCTGCTGTTGGTTTTGCGATGGGAATGGAGCGTTTATTACTTCTACTTGAGCAAGTGGAAGACAATACACCCGTACGTGAATGTGAAATGTTCTTGGTGTCTGACCCTGCGACTCAAGGTCAGGCGTTGGTACTTGCTGAGCAAATTCGTGATCAACTGGATGCTGCAAATTGTTCAATTCGCTTGAAAACAGGTTCACAAGGTTCGATGAAGAGCCAAATGAAAAAAGCGGATCAATCGGGTGCAGTTTACGCATTGATTTATGGTGAGCGTGAAGCCGCAGCACAGCAGGTCTTGGTGAAAGAACTTGCAACTGCTGAGCAGCATGAAGTTGCCGTGACTGATCTAGTTGCATTTTCTATAGAAAAATTTTCTGCAAAATAATTGAAAACATGAATAAAAGGGCAATCTTATGAGCGCAATGACTGACGAAGAACAACTAGATAGTTTGAAGTCATTTTTTAAGAAATATGGCTCAGCTATGGTGAGCGGGGTTCTCATTGCGTTGATCGCCTTTTTTGGTTGGCAGTATTGGCAAAAAAATAATTTGGCAAAAGCGCAAAATCAGACTGCCAAAGTGCAGCAATTGTTTGATCAAGCACATGCGGCAAATGGTGATGCAAAAGCAACAGCGGCATTAACGACAGCAGCAGATAAGCTCGTTAAAGAAGATCCAGACTCGATTCAGGCGATTCAGACCCAATTTACTATGGCGAAATTGGCGTATGATCAAGCAGATTATGCCAAAGCTGAGCGTGAGCTGAAAAAAGTCGAAAACTCTAAAATTGACGATAAAGGTATTTTACAAGCTGTTAAAATTCGTCTAGCAGATGCACAATTTGCACAAAAGAAATATGATGAAGCCTTAAAAACGTTATCTGCAGTGAATGAACCTACATTCAAATCGACTGCGGAAGAAATGAAAGGTGATGTTTATGTGGCAAAAAATGATATTGAGAATGCTAAAAAATCATATCAAGCTGCATGGGATGCGTTATTGGAACGTAAACAAGAGCGTCAAATTTTACAAATTAAACTCGAAAGTGTCGGCGTATTAGTGGATGATCCTGATTTTGAACGCCCAATCTTAGAAACACAAGTGGATGAGTCTTAATGGATAGAAAATATAAAATACCTTTTGCTTTGGCAATATTATCAGTTGCATTGGTTGGTTGTTCAAGCAACAAAGTCAAAGAAGAAAAAGTTAAACCCAACCCACTTCCTAAGATTGCGCAAGCAACAGGTCTTGTCCAAGTGTTTTCGCAAAGTGTTTCTTCGACTGCAAAAGAAGATCCTTTACGTTTAAGACTTGATGCAGATAACGGTAAAATTTTCTTACTTGATCCGAATGGTAAAGTTGAAGCATACCAAGGTAAACAACGCTTATGGTCAAAAAAAGTATCTAAAAACGGTTTGAGTTCAGGTGTTGAAGCAGCACAAGGGCTTGTGATTGTTGGTAATAGTAAGGGTCAATTGTTTGCTTTAGATCAAGCAACAGGTGAGCAAAAATGGGCAGCACAGCTTTCTGGTGCGATTATTAGCCCAGCGCATATCCAAACGGGTCGTGTGATTGTGGTTGCCAATGATGGTACGGTTTATGCTTTTGATCAAGAAACAGGTCAACAAGCATGGACATACAAGCTATCGAATGCATCATTTAGTTTACGTGGTCAAGCTGCACCTGTAGAGTTAGATCCACGGACCATTGCGGTAGCGACATCGACGGGCTATGTGTATGCGATTGATAGTTTGTCGGGTATGCCACGTATGCAGCGCCGTGTTGCAGTGACAGATGGTCGCTCAGATATTCAGCGTCTTATTGATGTGGATGGTGAACCTGTGGTGGTGGGTCAGTTTGTCGTGACCAATAGTTATCAAGGTCAAGTCACTGTATTGGACTTAGCTTCACAACGTGTGATTTGGAGTGTTGATGCAGGAAGTTCAACACGTCCAGAAGTGTATGATAACAAAGTTTTTGTTGCACAAACGAATGGTAAGGTTGCAGCATTTGACTTAACTTCGGGTCAAGTCATTTGGTCAAATGATCAATTGTTAAATCGTGAACTGAGTAATGTGGTTGTGCTTGGGCAATATTTAGTTGTCGGTGATTTGGATGGTGTGTTGCATCTGATTGACCCTAACTCAGGTACAATTGTGGGACGTGCAAAAACCAGTGGTGAAGTACGTACACTACGTGTGATTGATAATCAACTGTATGTTGCAACCCGCACAGGTAAATTAACTGTTTGGCAGAACCGTTAATTTTTTTAACGCATGTGTTAAACTAATACCTATATATTTTTTATGACTCGGGGTGATTGAAAATCAATACCCCGAGTTCTTTATTTTAGTGAATTTGATCGAAAGATCGTGGAGTATTTACTCCCACATTCTTCCTCGCTCTCTGATGTTCAGACCAGTCCAACTGGCTGATCTTGAATTAAGGTTAATCTATGAAACCCGTAATTGCGCTCATTGGACGTCCGAACGTCGGAAAATCAACGTTATTTAACCAGATTACCAAGAGTCGTGATGCACTTGTTGCAGACTTTGCAGGTCTTACACGTGACCGTAAATACGGTGATGCTGTATACCAAAATAAATCGTTTATTGTTGTTGATACTGGCGGTATTGGTGAAAATGAAGGAGGAATTGACTCCTACATGGCGGAGCAGTCAAAAACTGCCATCAATGAAGCTGATATTATTGTATTTGTGGTTGATGCACGTGCAGGTTTGTTGGCTTCAGACGAACAAATTGCCCGTGAGCTTCGTACCTTAGGTAAAAAAGTCTTTTTAGTTGCCAATAAAGTCGATGGCGTACATGCTGAAGCGGCTTTGGTTGAGTTCTTTAAACTTGGTATGGGTGAGCCCCTACAAGTGGCTGCAAGTCATGGTCGTGGTGTGCAGCAAATGCTTGAAGATGTCCTTGCGGATGTTCCTGAAGATGAAGATGAAGCAGAGCACGATAAAGCGACGGGTTTACGTTTGGCTGTTATTGGGCGTCCAAACGTCGGTAAATCAACCTTAGTTAACCGATTATTGGGTGAAGAACGTGTGGTGGCATTTGACCAACCAGGGACAACACGTGACTCGATTTATATTCCCTTTGAACGTGATGGTCGTCAATATACACTGATTGATACCGCAGGGGTACGTCGTAAAGGTAAAGTTGATGAAATGATTGAGAAATTCTCAGTTGTGAAAACTTTACAGGCAATGAAAGATGCACATGTTGTGGTCGTGGTTGTGGATGCACGTGAAGGGATTGTTGAACAAGATTTACATTTAATTGGTTATGCGCTTGAAGCAGGGCGTGCCATGGTCATCGCCATTAACAAATGGGACAATATGTCTGAGTATGACCGCAAACAGTGTAAATTGGATGTCGATCGTCGTTTTGACTTTATTCCCTGGGCAAAAATTCATTTAATTTCAGCATTACATGGCACAGGTGTAGGGGATTTATATCCTTCGATTCATCGTGCTTATGATTCTTCACACTTAAAAGTTTCACCTGCAAAATTAACACAAATTTTGAATGATGCGACTGATGCACATCAACCGCCAATGTTTAGTGGTAAACGAATCAAAATGCGTTATGCGCATATGGGCGGACAGAACCCACCGACGATTGTGATTCATGGGAATAAAGTCGACAAAACGCCTGCGGACTATCGTCGTTATTTAGAAAATGTGTTCCGTAAAGTCTACAAGTTAGAAGGTACACCTGTACGCATTGATTTTAAAACTTCGGAAAACCCATTTGAAGGACGTAAATCTCAGGTGGATGAGCGTACAGCAGCACGTCGTCGTCGTTATATTCAGAAATTTAAGAAAGCAGAAAAGAAATTTAATCGTTAACTTTCATTATCTTATATTTTTTCAAAAGAAAAACCCAAAGTTCGCTTTGGGTTTTGTTCATTTGGTTAAATATTTTTACTGAAAAATACAAAAAACAGATTGATTTTTGATGAGTATTTTTTATATGCGGTGATATAATCATCGCGCAATTTTTATAGGTTGCAAAAAATAGAAAATAGTGATGACGTAGGCAGAGATTCAACATGATTCAATTGAATATCTCACAGTTTAAATATCGTTGTGCAGGAGAAAGTTTGCCTGCGCTTGAGCATATTCCTGCCATGCAGCGTAGACGATTATCTTCTCTTGCAAAATTAGCATTAAATACTGCCATTGAATGTGTTGAGGAAAACCCTGTAGATTATATTGTATGGGCATCTCAATATGGTGATGAACATAAAACCTATAAAATTCTACAAGATGTTTTGCAAGGTTTAACGCCTTCACCGACACAGTTTTCAACCTCTGTACACAATGCAATCGGCGGTTTGTATTCGATTTTATGTCAGGATGCAACGCTCTCTACCAGTTTATGTGCAAATTGGTCTGAAGCAGTATTAGAGGCTTATGCGTATTTAAAAACCATGTGTCCTCAAGGTCGGGCAATGGTGGTATATTATGACCAAACCTTGCCAGATATTTATGTGGAACAGCAATCATTTCAAGGTTTTGCCTTTGCTGCTGTATTGGATTTAAGGGCGGAAAATGTACAACTTGATGAACGTGCTGTGCGAGAAGTAGAACCTAAATATTTAGATGCAGATAATTTTTATAATTTTTGGACGAACCCATCACAGTCAAGCTGTGGTGCTTGGTCAAGATGTGAATGATGAAACAACTTCGTAAAAAAATAAACTATGCTTGGCGTGTGGGTGCAACGGGATTCAGTTTTGCTAGTTTTGGCTTAGGTGGTGTGGCGATCGGTGGGATTATTGCTCCTTTGGTGAATTTATCGAGTTCCGATGCCAAAATTCGACAAAATCGTGCACAGCAAGTGATTCGCCACAGTTTCAAAGGTTTTACTGAAATGATGGTCAAATTGGGCATCATGACTTATGACATTGAAGGCTTAGAAAAGTTACAACAAAGCCGTCAAGAATTGGTGATTGCGAATCATCCAACATTGGTGGATGTCGTCGTATTAATTGGACTGATGGAAAAAGCCAATTGTGTGGTGAAAGAGGCGCTGTGGTCAAATCCATTTACTAAAGGTCCAGTACGTTCAGCAGGCTATATTTTAAATGCAGGTTCTGAGCAGTTTATTCAAGATTGTGTCGCACGATTGCAAGAAGATCATGCGGCTTCCTTATTGATTTTCCCTGAAGGAACACGCACAGCGAAAGGTGAAATACTGAATGAGTTTCAACGCGGTGCAGCCAATATTGCATTACGTGCCAATGTGCCGATTCGTCCAATTTTAATTCGTTGTACGCCATCGACATTAACCAAAAATGAAAAATGGTATCATGTGCCATCTGAACCTTTTCATATCCAAATCAAAGTTTTAGATGCGATTCAAATTGATGAGTTACTTGAGGATACTCAGGTTTCGCCAAAGCGTGTTCGTCAATTAAATCAAAAACTTCAACAATTTTTTAATCAAGAGCTATCCAACAATGAGCAATCTTGCTGATGAATTAAAACAAATGATTATTGATGTACTTGCACTCGAGGACATCAGCATAGATGACATCGACACTGAAGCCCCTTTATTTGGGGATGGCTTAGGTTTAGATTCAATTGATGCATTAGAATTAGGTTTAGCATTGAAAAAACGCTACAACATTCATCTCAATGCTGAGTCAGCAGACACTAAACAGCATTTTAAATCAATTCAAAGTTTAGTGGCTTTGGTTGAAAGCCAACAAAAAGCATAAGAGGATAAGATGTTAACACAAGAACAAATCTTAGAAAAACTGCGTGAGTGGATGGAAGAGTTATTTGAAATTGAACCTGATGATATTCAGTTGGATTCAAATTTGTATTCTGATCTAGATGTAGACAGTATTGATGCGATTGATTTAGTTGTGAAAATTAAAGAATTAACAGGGAAGCAAGTGCAGCCTGAAGACTTTAAAAATGTCCGCACAGTTCAAGATGTGGTGACGGTCATTCAAAACATGTCAGTTGAATGAAGCATATTTTTAAAGGGATTGTTGTCATTTTAATGATTGCATATCCCTTTTTCGTTGGTTGGGGCTTATCTCAAGGACAATTCGTTTGGGTCAGTGTCGTCTTGATTGTCCTCGGTGTCATCCGATTATTTAGTCAAGGTCATCCCTTACTCTTGCCACTGACATGGTTTGCCATTCTGTGTGGTGGGCTTAGTCTATTGCTCCAAGAGCACGCTTGGTTAAAAATGTACCCGGTATTGATGAGTGTGGGAGCAGGGATTATTTTTGCTTCAACCTTAATCAAACCACCTTCAATGATTGAGCGTTTTGCGCGTTTGGTTGAGCCGAATTTACCTGAGTCAGGGGTGATTTGGACAAGAAAGGTCACCATTGTTTGGTGCATTTTCTTTGTATTTAATGCTGCCATTGCTTTATATACGGTGATCGCTGCACCCATGAAAATTTGGGTCATTTATAATGGCTTTATTTCCTATATGTTGATGGGAATTTTGTTTTTAGGTGAGTTTATTTTGCGTAAACGCCATCAGCGTTTAAATCAGCAGCAATTGGCTGAGTTAAATAACCAAAAGAAAGAGTGATTTAAAATGTTGTTGTGTCATTTCCAAACGCATATCCAATCTTTGAAAACGTTGTGTGTCCAAGCAGATTTGGGGCAAATCAGTTTTCGTGATTTTTGGCAAGAGGTCTGTCAACAAGCCAATGCGATACAACAGTTAAAAGCAAAACAATATGCACTTTGGGAAAATGACAGCTATACATTTTTGGTGCTGTTTTTTGCAGCATTATTGGCCAATAAAGAATTGCTGTTGGCACCGAATCGTGTGAAAGATTTGGAACTTGAATTGGCAGCACAAGATATTTATTTTTTAAGCCCTCAGCCGATTGTAGAACATACTACAGATGTAAAAGCACCATTTTATTTTGATTCGCTCCTTTTAGATGATGCATTTCTGACACAAGCACAAGTTTACTTTTATACCTCGGGTTCTACAGGACAACCGAAAAAAATTCCCAGAACATTGCGTCAACTGCTGAATGAAGTACAAGGTTTAGATCAAAGTTTTGATTTAGATCAGGACAGTATTGCCATCGCAACGGTCAGTCATCAGCATATTTATGGGTTGTTATTTAAAATCCTTTTGCCTTTAGCAACGGGGCGCAGTTTTTATCTTCCACAGCTCGCCTTTCCCGAAGATGTGGTCGCAGTACAGCAAAAATTAAAGCATTTGCAACGTAAAAATTATGTGATTTCAAGTCCTGCTTTATTGAAGCGTTGGACAAGGGACGTGGTATTGCAAGATTGTCAGTCTGTATATTCTTCGGGTGGAAAATTAGAGTCAGGCATACGCCCTTTGCTGAATCGTCCGATTGTGGAAGTGTTGGGGAGCTCGGAAACAGGTGGAATCGCCCATCGTCAGCAGGATGAGGCTATATGGACCCCTTTTGCTAATGTAGAAATACAGGTCACAGCACAAGAAGAGTTAGGCGTGAAAACCAATCATGCATTTACTGACGACTGGATTTTTACGGGTGATCGTGCGCAGGCTGTAGATGCAGCACAAACTCAATCTGCTTTTCAGTTACTTGGACGTTTAGATCGTATTGTTAAACTTGAAGAAAAACGGCTAAGTTTGGATGCGATTGAGCAAAAAATCTTAACTTTAACCGATGTGCTTGAATGTCATACGCTGTTAATTGAAAAACAACATCGGTACATTTTAGTGTGTGTCGCTGTTTTATCTGAAAGTGCAAGACAGCATTTAGCGCAAGTCGGTAAAGCACAGTTTGTGGCACAACTCAAACAACAACTAACTGATAAATTAGAAAGTATAGCAATACCACGGCAATGGCGCTTTTTGTCACAATTGCCTCGTAACAGTCAATCTAAACTGAATAAACAGATGATGCAATCTTTGTTTCAGCCTTTATTGACGCCCGTCGTCCTGAATCAGTCATACACCGCAGAATCGGTACAATATCTATTGGAATTTACACCTGAACTTGAATGTTTTAAAGGGCATTTTCCAAATTATCCTATTTATCCTGGTGTTGGGCAGATTGGATTTATTCAGCAGTTTGCAAAACAAGCATGGGCAGATTTAGCATGGTGCAATGGCTATGAGCAACTTAAATTTCAAGATTTGATTAAACCTTTTGCTGTGGTGACTTTGCTTTTAGAGCGTAAACAACACAAAGTATATTTCCAAATGCGCTCAGAACAACAGCTTTTGGCATCAGGGCGTTTACTGTTTGTACTGCAACAGCAAACCGATACGATCTAGGAGATGAATATGGCGCAGTATGGTTTTGTGATCCCTGTTTATAATCATCCACATTATATTCAAGCATTGCTTGAGCATTTAAATGATTTTGCCTTGCCTGTCATTATGGTAAATGATGGTAGTGATGCGGAATGCACACAGCTCTTGCATATGCTGGATCAGCAGTTTGAACATGTTATTTTGGTTGAACATGCAATGAACCAAGGCAAAGGGCAAGCCGTCATGACAGGGCTGCAAAAAGCCTTTGATTTAGGTCTTAGCCATGCATTACAAATTGATGCAGATGGTCAGCATGACTGGCAGGATATCGCTAAGTTTTTACAGATCTCACAGCAGCACCCAAAAGCAATGGTGATCGGCCAGCCCATTTTTGATGACACTGTACCGAAAAAGCGTTTATATGGACGTTATGCAACGCATATTTGGGTATGGATCAATAGTCTGTCTTTTGACATTAAAGACAGTATGTGTGGATTTCGGATTTACCCATTGGCAGCGACCATTCAAATATTAAATACTGCAAAATTTCAAGCACGTATGGGCTTTGACAGTGAAATTTTAGTGCGTCTGAAATGGGAAAATATCCCTTTTATTAATGTACCAACCAAAGTAATTTATCCTGAGCAAGGTATTTCACACTTTCATGTGTGGCGAGATAATTTAGGCATGTCTCAAGCGCATTCTCGTTTGTTTGCTGGAATGTTATTGCGCTTGCCTAAACTGCTCAAAAATAAATATAAAGGTTCGGCAGATGTCTGAAGCAGGATCACCGCGTTGGAATGAGCTCAAAGAAAAAGGTGGTGCACTGCCTTTGATGCTGATGTTGTGGTTCTATCGCTTAGGGGGGCGTTTTTTATGTCGTATCGTGTTGTACTTTGTGATTATGTGGTATTGGCTATTTTCTAAAACCGCGAAGCAAGCTTCTTTGCAATATCTCAGCAAATTACATCAATTTGCAGGTGAACAGTCACCGTTTACTCATGCACCTACGCTTGCGAATAGTTATACCCATCTCATGCAATTTGGCGAATGTCTTTTAGATAAAATTGAAGGTTGGTTGGGGCATATTTCTGAGCAGAAGCTGAATTTGCATGGGCATGAACATTTTCGGGCACATTATCAAAAGGGAGCGATTATTGTTGTATCGCACTTTGGCAATACCGAATTGTTACGTGCCATTAAGTCAGAACATACACAAAAAATTAATGTCTTGGTTTATCAAAAGCATGCCACCAAGTTTAATGATTTTATTAAAAAATTAAACAGTAAGGCCGATGTACGACTGATTGCGGTCGATGAGTTAGGAATAGACACCGCTTTACTGCTACAAGATAAAGTTGACCAAGGGGAATGGGTCGTGATTGCGGCTGACCGTGTACCTGTACAGTCAGACCGTGTGCAAAGTGTACAGTTTTTAGGTGAAGATGCACTTTGGCCACAAGGGGGATGGATCTTGGCAAATTTGCTGAAAGTGCCGTTATTAGCGGTGTTTTGTTATCGTCAACAACAGGGTTTTGATGTGCATATTCATCTGTTGGCTGAGAAAATGCAATTGCCACGCCGTGAACGTACTGCTGCGATCCATCGCATGACACGCCAATATGTACAGTTGCTAGAACAACATTGCATACGTGCACCGTATCAATGGTTTAATTTTTATCATTTTTGGAATAAATAATTGGAAAATAACAATATGCAAGTTTTAGTCGTCGGGGAACAGGCATTAACCATCGAGCAGATTGTGGCTGTGGCACAACATCGTTGCCATGTGGCATTACCTGAAACGGTAGAATGGCGTCAGTTGATTCAACGTGGTGCTGATTTTTTGGATCAGTTGCTTGAAGATGAAGGTGTGATTTATGGCGTGACCACAGGTTATGGCGACTCCTGTCTTGTAGAAATTCCAACGCATCAGGTGCACGAACTCCCCCTGCATTTGTCACGCTTTCATGGCTGTGGTTTGGGACAGAATCTTGATTTAATCACTGCACGTGCCGTGGTGGTAACACGTTTATGTTCTTTAGCACGTGGTTATTCAGGTGTGTCTTTGGCATTGCTAGAACGTCTGGTTTGGATGCTCAATGAAAATATTATTCCTGTGATTCCATCTGAAGGTTCTGTCGGGGCAAGTGGTGATTTAACACCATTGTCTTATATTGCTGGTGCTTTGGTTGGTGAGCGTGATGTGTATTTTCAGTCACAGCAAAAAATCGTTCCCATTGCAGATGTTTATGCTGAACAGAAAATAGAGGCTTTGGTACTGCGTCCAAAAGAAGGTTTGGCACTGATGAATGGTACTGCGGTTATGACTGCCATCGCATGCCTGAACTATAAAAAAGCGGAACAGATTTCACTCAGCAGCACCTTGGTCACAGCCATGAATGTCTTGGCTTTAGAGGGTAATCCGAGCCATTTTGATGAAGTTTTATTTGCACAAAAACCGCATCAGGGACAACAGCAGATTGCGGCGCAATTACGCCATTGGTTAAACAGTGAAGTACAAACAGCGCACCAAAGCCCACGTTTACAAGACCGTTATTCACTACGCTGTGCACCGCATGTGATTGGGGTATTTGAAGACTCTAAAGTATGGCTGCGTCAGTTTATTGAAAATGAATTAAATTCAAGCAATGACAATCCTTTGATTGATCCTGTCAATTTACGGGTATTACATGGGGGGCATTTTTATGGTGGACACATTGCCCAAGCCATGGACAGTTTAAAAATCATGATCGCCAATATTGCCGATTTAATGGATCGACAGCTTGCACAATTGGTCGATCACAAAATGAATCATGGTTTGCCGCGTAATTTAACAGGTTCAAGTCTTGAGCGTTTGCCACTCAATCATGGCTTTAAAGCTGTGCAAATTGGGGTATCCGCATGGACGGCAGAAGCCTTAAAACAAACCGTTGCAGCTTCAATTTTTTCACGTTCGACTGAATGTCACAATCAAGATAAAGTTAGTATGGGCACCATTGCTGCACGTGATGCAAGCCGAGTGATCCTATTGACCGAGCAAGTGATGGCAGCACTCAGTTGTGCCGCAGTACAAGCAATTCAACTCAAAGGACTGAATACACAATTGGGGCAGGTGTTAACGCAGTTCCAACAGTGGGTGCTTGAAAGCTTCACCTTTGTAGAGGAAGATCGCCCTTTACAACAGGATTTACAGCGTTTGGTTGACCGTTTTGAACAGTTTGATTTGCTCAATGGTCATGATCAACAGTTGAAATGGAGCTGAGTTATGCATGCTGATGTGATCATTGAAATACCATTTCATGATGTCGACACCATGAACATTGTGTGGCATGGGCATTACATCAAATATTTTGAAATCGCACGTTGTAAATTACTCGATGAATTTCAGTATAACTATGTACAAATGAAACAATCGGGCTATGCATGGCCAGTCATTGAAAGCTATGTACGTTATGTACAAGGCATCGAGTTTCAACAAAAAATACGTGTGCGTGCCATTTTAAAAGAATGGGAAAACCGTCTGAAAATTGAATATCAGATTTTTGATGCAGACTCAGGTAAGCGTTTGACCAAAGGCTTTACCTCACAGGTTGCCGTTCATATTGAAACGCGTGAAATGTGTTTTCAATCGCCATCTGTCCTGTTTGAACGTTTAAATGCATGGTCGGCTTTTCAGCCTGCTTAGTGTGAATTTAGAGGAAATTGTCATGCAAAATATGAAAGTCGCATCGCAAGCATTGGCGCTACAGCAGACCAAATTTACATCTGCTCTGCTATTGAAGTTGTTGTGGGTGTGCTTGTGTGCGATGGTGTTGAGTATGACATTTTCCACGACAAGTTTTGCGCAAACTAGCCAAGTGGGGCAGATCTTTAAACAATTGTCAGCCACACCGACAGTGCGTGCCAATTTTCAACAGCAAAAGAAATTGGCATCTTTGAATAAAACCTTTGTTTCTCATGGGACGGTTTTATTTTCCAAACAAAATGGTGTGTTATGGCAGATTCAAAGTCCTGTACAAGCCAGTTTGATTGTGACTCCAAAAAAATTGGTGCAAAAAACCCAACGGACTTTGAGCCAAATTGAAATTGATAAATCACCTTATGGCTCAGTAGCCACCATGTTTTTACAGTTGATGTCAGGCAATGAAGCGGCATTGGCAAAAAACTTTAATATCGTTTCAGCTCATTATTCCCCAACGCAATGGAATGTAACATTAACCCCAAAAAGTAGCTTATTTAAAAAGCTATTTGTGCGTGTAGATGCACAAGGTCAGCGCTTTGTGGACCGTATTGTGATCACTGAAAAAGCCAATAATGCAACGACCATTCTATTTAGTCAGCATACGACCCAACCTGTTCAAATGATGGCGACAGAAGATGCTCTTTTCAAATTGGCAAAATAAACTCACTACGCTGTGGCTTGCTATTTTATTGATTGTGATCTCTTGCTTAGCCTATGCATGGGTGCAGCGTGATATTCATATTCAAACCAATATTTTTTCACTGTTACCGAAAGAAAACCAAGACAAAGCCTCTGAGCAAACGCAAAAATATGTCAGTGAACAGTTGAATAATCAATTGTTTTTGGTCATAGATGCGCCCAATGATCAGGTTTTACAACATGCGACTGATTTACTGAAACAACGGGTCGCTGAGACTGCGTTATGGCAGCCATTAAAACCACAATTAGACACTGATCAGTTTGCGCAAACGCTCTATCAGCACCATGCAGGGTTGTTAAGTGCAGAAGATATAACTGCGTTAAAACAGCAAGATTATGCCGCGATTACAGAGCAAGCTTTATTACAAGTGATGAGTCCGGGAATGCCGATCACGGCTGAATTATTGCAAAAAGATCCGCTGTTATTATTTCCGCGTTTTGCAATGAATCTGTCCAATCAGAAAACAGACCAAAGCATTGAAATGGAACAGGGCTTTGCCACCATTCATGATGAAAAAGGACATTCACGGTTTTTTAGTTTATTACTCACACAAAGCCCTTATAATATTGATTATCAAGAAAATACAACGACTTGGATGCATAATCTCGATTCAGAGATGCAAAAAATCGGGGCAAAAACCCATTGGACAGGGACGTTATTATTTTCAAGCTTTGGTACGCAGTCGGCTGAAAAAGAAATTTCGACAATCGGATTAGGCTCAAGTTTGGGTGTGTTGTTGTTGGTCTGGTTTGGTTTCCGTTCATTACGTCCAATGCTGACGGAATTTATTGCAGTCAGTAGTGGCTGTCTGGTGGCTTTTGCAGTCACGCATTGGGTATTTGGTGAAATCCATCTGATGACCTTGGTGTTTGGTGCCAGTCTAGTTGGGGTGTGTGTCGATTTTTCTTTTTATTTTATGGCATTGCAATCACAGCATCGTAAAGTCGATGGTTTTAAGGTTCTAAAACCTGTTTTGCCAAGTCTGTTTATGGGCTTGATGACGACTTTGGTTGCATATGTATTTTTGACCTTTACACCCTTTCCGGGCTTTAAGCAGATTGCAGTTTTCTCCATTGTAGGGTTAAGTGCTGCGTGGATCACCAGTATTTTATTATTGCCACGTTTAAAGGCACTCAATGCACAGCCTGCAATTGATACCTTGCGCTTTATTGGGCGTGCACGTGACTATGTTTTAACGCGTAACACCTTACGTTTTGGCATGATTACCGTCATCGCAGTGGTGTCGATAGGCAGTCTATATTTTCTTAAAGCCAATGATGATATTCGTAATTTACAAAGTATGGACCAAAAGCTGAAACAAGAAGATCGCTATGTGCGGGAACGTTTTGGGCAGCAGCAAAGTAATGATTATTTCGTCATTCGTGGCAAAAATACGGCTGAAATTGAACAGCTTGAGCAAGATTTATTGATCCAATTAAATCACTTACAGCAACAGGGTATATTACAAAGTACACAAGCGATTGGGCAATCTGTACCGTCTTTAGCCACACAACGTGCCAATATTCAACTGTTACAACAGATTCCAAAAGCTGAGTTGAGCCGTTATGCCACAGCAATGCAACTCGATGTGGCAGATGTATGGGCATGGCAACAACAACTTTCACAGCAACCGTTATTAAGCCTGTCTGATTTTGCACAGCATCCTTTGGCATTTTTACAGGTCAATGCACATGAGCGTTTGGTGATGGTGCAAGGCGTACAACAGGTACAAGCATTGAAGCAGTTACAAACAGCACAGATTCAATTTTTGCAGCCGGTGAGTAATTTATCGACTTTGTTTCACAATCATCGTATTCAAGCACAATACTTGCTGCTTTATGCTTTGGCAGCATTGCTGATCGGTTTGACTTTGATTTATGGTGTTAATGCGATTGTTGCACTGATTTTACCCGTCAGTTTGGCATTGCTCAGTACCTTTGCTGTCCAAGCATGGCTTGGGGTAGAAATTAATTTGTTCAGTATTATGGGCACATTTTTGATTATCGGGATTGGGGTGGATTATGCGATTTTTTATCGGCATGGGCATGATCATCCACAAGTTGTCGGTATGGCATTATTCTTATGTATGATGTCGACTTTACTCGGTTTTGGTTTATTGTCATTGAGTTCGACATATGCCATTCATTGTTTTGGTTTAACGGTTTTATTTGGCGTGATATTTTCATTTATTTACGCGACTATTTTTACGAAAGCAGATCATCAACATTCTATTATTTTAAAAGAATCAGCAAAATAGCTAAAAGTTGGGGAAATCATGAATTCAATTCAACACACAGATGTATTAATTATTGGTGCAGGTCCATCGGGGAGTTCAGCAGCCGCATTATTACGCAAAAAAGGCTATGCCGTGACCATCATTGAAAAACAATATTTTCCTCGTTTTTCAATTGGTGAGTCTTTATTACCACAATCGATGGTATTTTTAGAAGAAGCAGGTTTATTAGACACTGTTCGAAAGCATGTGGAAGAATATGCATTTCAATTTAAAAATGGGGCAGCTTTTTTAAAAGGTCAACAGCGCAGTTTCTATGACTTTACTGAAAAATTTAGCGAAGGTCCAGGTACGACTTGGCAAGTACGCCGTGCTAATTTTGACCATTTATTGGCATTACAAGCTGAAGAATATGGTACAGAAATTCGTTTTGGACATGAAGTCATCGCAGTGGATGTTGAATCTCAACACCCGATTTTAACGGTTAAAGATGAGCAAGCGGTCCAATATCAAATTCAAGCAAAATTTTTACTTGATGCAAGTGGTTTTGGACGCATTTTACCGAAGTTTTTAGACCTTGAAAGTCCGTCTAATTTTCCTGTGCGTCGTGCGATTTTTACTCATATTGAAGATGGAATTTTAGATGATCCTGATTTTGATCGTGAAAAGATTTTGATTACCGTACATGAAAAAGATCCACGCGCTTGGTATTGGTTGATTCCATTTGCAGATGGTCGTTCCTCTTTTGGCATAGTCGCTGAACAAGATTTCTTTGATCATTATCAGTTTGATGATGCCAGCCCTGCAACTTTGCAGGCAACATTTGCGCGCATCTTAGCGGATGATCCTGCTTTATCACATGTACTACGTAATAAAAAGTTTGATACTCCTGTGCGAACTTTAGTGGGTTATTCTGCTAATGTGAAACACTTGGCGAGTCAAAATTATGCATTATTGGGCAATGCAGGTGAGTTTTTAGACCCTGTGTTTTCTTCAGGTGTGACGATTGCGCTGAAGTCATCAAGTTTAGCAGTGCCTTTGGTTGAGCGTGTGCTTCAGGGGCAAGCTGTAGATTGGATGCAAGACTATGAACAGCCGCTACGTAAAGGGATTAAAGTCTTCCGTGCTTATGTGGAGTCTTGGTATGAGGGTGAGTTTCAGGATGTGGTTTTTTCAAAAACTCAAAATGATAAAATTCGCCGTATGATTGCATCGCTTTTAGCAGGCTATGCATGGGATGAGCACAACCCAATTCATAAAAATGCCAAGCAACGTTTGAGTACTTTGGCAGCATATTGTCGAGAAGATCAGCCACAAGCAGCTGTTATTGGAATCGAAGAATGCGAATGAGATGGAAAAATAGCTTTTTAGCGTTGCTGATGATGGTACCCTTGAGTGCATGTCAGCAGCTCTTGCCCAAAGCTCAAGGTCTGGCGACTACGCAATGGACTGCGCAGCAATACCAACGTCAAGATCAAGTGGAAGTGCAGTGGCAAGAACACAGCTTTAGCTTTTTGCTGTATCAACAACAGCAAGATCAAAAGTTGGAGTTTCTGGCTTTAAGCTTAACAGGGCAGCAGTTGTTTAAAGTGCATTTTGATGGGCAAAAGGTCACAGTAGAGCAGCGCATTGATGCAATGAAATTATTACCTTTTGAGTTTGTGGTACGTGATATTTTATTTGCAACTTATCCCAATTTTATTCAACATCCACCTGAACAGGTTCATGTAAAACAATATGTGGATGCTGCAGATGTGAAAATTCAAGATGTTGAAATTAAAAAACAAAAAGTATTAAATATACGACATTTCGCGACACAGATTGAATTGGATAATCTGCAAGTACCCTACCAAATGGTCTTTAGTCCCGTGCCAAATACGTTAGAAAATAATGAGTAAATATTGAATGTCTAAACAGATTGATACGCAAAATCCAGCCGTTGGCATTCAACTCAGTGTGGGCTTGTCTGCTTTGGGTGCAGATGCAGTACAGATGCGACAAGCATTAACCCAAACGGATCAGACCTTGAGCTTAAGATCAGACTTTATTGTAGAAAAAAAGGTTTGGGTCGGTGCCTGTTCCGTTGATTTAATTGAGACTGTGCCTGATGCCTTAAAAGCGGTTGAAACTCGAAATTTACGTTTTGCTTTGACTGCACTACAACGTATTGAAGCTGAGCTACGGACTTATACAGCCCAATTTGACCCTAAACGTTTGGCGATTATTATCGGGACATCGACCTCAGGGATTGCAGATAATGAACCTGAGTTACGACGTTATTTCCAAGGTGATCAAACCGTTCAAGTCTTGCAAAAAAAACAGGAAATGGACAGTTTAGCCAAAGCTTTACAGCAATATTTGGCTTGGGAAGGTCTCGCATATACCATTTCAACAGCATGTTCTTCGAGTGCTAAAGCATTGGCTGCGGGGCAACGCTTGATCAATGCTGGGCTTTCAGATGCTGTGCTGGTCGGTGGTGTTGATACTTTATGTAAGCTCACTTTAAATGGTTTTAATAGTTTGGAAAGTTTATCTCAAGGGATTTGTCAGCCTTGTGGGCAACAACGTGATGGCATCAATATTGGTGAAGCAGCTGCTTTATTTTTACTATCAAAGCAAACAGCTCCAACCATGTTGATATCTGCAGGTGAGTCGATGGATGCGTGGCATATTTCAGCACCACATCCTGAAGGGCAAGGCGCAGCCAAAGCCATGCAAGCTGCTTTGGATTTAGCACAGCTAAAAGCACAAGATATTGGTTATTTAAATTTGCATGGCACAGCAACGCTGCAAAATGATGCAATGGAAATTAAAGCCGTTCAGCAAGTCTTTCAGGATTATGCAGTGCCTTTAAGTAGTACCAAACATAAAACAGGGCATTGCCTTGGGGCAGCAGGGGCAATCGAAGCCATGATTTGCACACAGGTTCTACAGGATCAAACATGGTTGCCTTTACATCAAAATACACGATTCGATGCTGAATTGGATATGCACAATTTTGTTGAAGATGCACAATTGACACAAAAAATCAGCTATGTCATGTCGAACTCATTTGCTTTTGGCGGTAGCAACATTAGTTTAATTTTTGGAACCACATTGCCATGAATGCTTCAAAAAAATTAGCTGCTGTTGATTTTATACCTCATGAAAAGCCAATGGTTTTCGTGGATGATTTGGTTGAGGTTGGCGAAAACTTTGCAGAGGCGACACTCACTATTCAACCTGCATTAATGTTTTGTGAAGCAGCAGGATTACCAACGTGGTCAAGCATTGAGTTGATGGCACAAACGGTGAGTTTATATGCTGGAGCGCAAAGTCAAAAAGTGGGGCAAAGGCCCAAAATAGGTTTTCTTTTGGGCACAAGAAAGTTGCATTTACCTGTTGCATATTTTGCCATGGGTGAAGTTGTGACCATTCGTGCTGAGCGTCAGTATCTGCATGAAGGATTGGGACAATTTGCCTGTGAAATTCAGTATCAAGAACATACAATCAATGCCATGTTAAGTGTGTATGAACCTGAATAACATTCGTCAGTTGAAAAGATGAGAAAATATTAGGATAAGCGTGTGACAAGAAGAATTTTAGTAACGGGGTCAAGCCGAGGTATTGGAAAAGCGATTGCATTACAATTGGCGCAAGCGGGTTTTGATGTCACAGTACATGCACGTTCTCGAAAAGTGGAAGCAGAGCAAGTGGTTACTGAAATTCAAGCCATGGGACGACAAAGTCATGCGCTGTTATTTGATGTGACTGAACGAGTGCAAGTACAGCAAATATTAGAAAAAGACATGGCTGAACATGGTGCATTTTATGGTGTGGTGCTGAATGCAGGTTTAACCCATGACGCGGCATTTCCAGCATTGACTGACCATGATTGGGATGAGGTGATTTCCACCTCATTGGACGGTTTTTACAATGTTTTAAAACCCTTGGTGATGCCGATGATTCGTCTGAAAAAAGGCGGGCGTATTGTCACGATGTCTTCGGTGTCGGGCGTGATGGGCAACCGTGGACAGGTGAACTATAGTGCTGCCAAAGCAGGACTGATTGGTGCCACCAAAGCCTTAGCATTGGAATTGGCAAAACGTAAAATTACGGTTAACTGCGTTGCACCTGGTCTGATTGAAACAGAAATGGTCAGTGAAGATGTACAGGAACATGCCTTGAAAATGATTCCAATGCAGCGCATCGGGCAAGTCGATGAAGTGGCAAAAGTGGTGAAATTTCTGTGCAGTGATGATGCCAGTTATATCACCCGACAAGTCATTTCAGTCAACGGAGGCTTGATCTAATGAAGCGTGTCGTGGTGACAGGAATGGCAGGTATTACCTCATTAGGTGAGACAGCAGACTCTATTTTTGAACAGTTTGCTGCGGCAAAAAGTGGTATTCGCTACATGCCTGAATGGGAAATATTTACCGATTTACGCTGTAAGATTGCAGGACCTGTGGAGTCTTTTGAAACGCCAAAGCACTTTAACCGTAAGGTGACACGTGGCATGGGGCGTGTGGCTTTAATGTCTGTGATCTGTGCAGAAAAAGCTTTGATCGATGCTAATTTGCTGAATGATCCGATTTTACAAAACGGTGAAACAGGTGTGGCATTTGGTTCATCTGCGGGCAGTGTCGATGCAGTCGCTGAGTTTGGTTCTATGTTATTGCAAAATAATATGAATAAAATGAATGCAACCACTTATATCCGCATGATGTCACATACCAGTGCAGTCAATATGACCGTGTACTTCGGTTTAAAAGGACTGACATTGCCAACATCAAGTGCCTGTACTTCAGGCTCAATGGCAATCGGTCAAGCCTATGAAGCCATTAAGTATGGTAAGCAAACTGTGATGCTTGCAGGTGGTGCAGAAGAACTGAGTGCGGCAGGCTGTGCCGTTTTTGATGTGTTATTGGCGACCAGTGGTATGAATGAACAACCTGAGAGATCACCTCGTCCCTTTGACCAAAACCGAGATGGTTTAGTGGTCGGTGAGGGTGCGGGGTGTTTAATCTTAGAAGAATATGAACATGCCAAAGCACGTGGTGCCACAATGTATGCGGAAATTATCGGTTATGGTAGCAATACCGATGGTCAGCATGTGACCCGTCCTGACTCAGAGATGATGGGACGTTGTATGCAATTGGCATTGAAGGACGCCAACATTAATGCTGATCAGATTGATTATGTTAACGCTCATGGCACGTCAACAGATCAGGGGGATATTGCTGAAACACAGGCAACCGCACGGGTGCTAGGGCGTAAACCGATCAGTTCGCTGAAAAGTTATTTTGGGCATACATTGGGGGCTTGTGGTGCAATTGAAGCATGGCTGAGCCTAGAAATGATGCAAAGACAGCAATTTATTCCGACATTAAATTTAGAAAATATTGATCCACTTTGTGGCGATTTAGATTATATTGTGGGGAAAGCTCGAACAATAAATGCCGAAATATTGATGAGTAATAATTTCGCTTTTGGAGGTATTAATACGTCCATTATTTTCAAAAAAATAGATCATAAACAAGGGTAACGACATGTCTATTAAAAATATCTTAATCGCTTTAGCGTTAGGCGTAAGTGGCATTGCTTCTGTACAAGCAGCAGATTCAATCCATCAATTTAATTTCCAAGAAGCTGTTGACCGCGCTGTTGCTGATGGCGTATTAGATGGTTCTGTAAAATTTTATTTGGCAGGTACCAAGTCGGGTGGGCAGGTACTTCAAAAAGGTTTGGTCACCAATAAAAAGACCAATGGATTTGGTAAAACAGCAGAAAATGCTTGTGACCATGTATTGCGTTCAGCCTTGATTCAATTTCAAAATACGGCAAAATCTCGTGGTGCAAATGCAGTCACTAATCTCGTGAGTTTTTATAAATCCAATGAAACACGTAGTACAACAACATATGATTGTGCAAAAGGTACAGCCGTTGCTGGTGTTGCTTTGAAAGGTGACATTGCTAAATTTTAATGTGAAGTGAGTATGATTGAGCCAGTGAAAAACAGAACGATTCAAGTCCATGTTCAACCATTGGCTCAATTTATTCATTTAGTCAAATCAGATTTTAAAAATTTACCTGAATATCATCAATATAAAAAAAACATAATTTATCAGCAGCGTAATCATTACCTGTCTGTATTTTTACAGCACCATATTTCAGAAGCAGATATTCTGCGCAACGAATTTGGTAAGCCTTATTTAGCACATCTTGAAAAAATTGCATTTAACCATTCTCATAGCCAGCAGCACTATGCTTTGATTATGTCTCAAAATATGGCAGACATTGGTGTTGATGTTGAAGATCTAGATCGAAAGGTGCGTTTTGAAGCATTGGCAAAGCATGCTTTTCATCCTCAAGAATATCAAACATGGCAAGATGTAGAATTTGACTCAGAATATTGGTTTAAGGTATGGACAACCAAAGAGGCGGTGTTAAAAGCCTCAGGTTTAGGTATTCGTTTGAGTTTGAATACTTTAAATACCCAAGTACACCCTTTTGATCATGGGGGAATATGTACTCATCCTCTGATTGGGGTATTTGCCTATCAAAATTATCGTTTGCCAAATTGTATGCTCACAATTGCATGGCGTTCAGAACACTCATGCAAGGGCTTCGCCTTTCCTCAAATTAAGATGATTCAACATTAATTTTTGCTTGTTTAAAATGCAGAAATAAAAAAGCCCATCCGAAGATGGGCTATTTTTAAAATAGTGTCTTAATGTGGAATTTGTTCTTCATCTTCAAACTCAGGTTTAACCTGAACAATGAAGTCTTGACGGTTGAGACCACGCCATAAAGCGAAGGCTGTACCAATATAGATTGAAGAATAAGTACCGACAAATACCCCAATGAACATAGCAACAGAGAACCAATGTAAACCATCACCACCTAAGAACATCATGGCCATAACCACAAGCAAAAGTGTCATCGAGGTGTGAATAGTACGACGTAGTGTTTCAGTCAATGCTGAGTTCACGACTTCAAGTGGACTTGCACCGCGAATCTTACGGAAATTTTCACGGATACGGTCTGAAACTACAATATTATCGTTGAGTGAGAAGCCGATTAAGGCAAGAATCGCAGCGAGAACTGTTAAGTCAAATGGCCATTGCATCATGGCAAAAATACCCACAGTTACAATAACGTCATGGAGCAAAGATAACACTGCACCCAGTGCGAGTTTAAACTCAAAGCGAATAGTGACATAGACAAGCATGAGCAGCATTGCAAGCGCAACAGCACCCGCAGAGCGGATATAAAGCTCATTACCGACTTGACCGCCGACAGAGTCCACTTTATGGACATTTGCTGCGTTACCAGGCAGTTGTACAGCCTTAGTCAGTGCGTTATTTAAGTCTTCAACATTAATATCTTGTACTGGCATACGTACAATTAAATCTTTGTTTGACCCTAAGGTTTGCACTACCGCATCTTTAAAGCCTGCTTTATCTAAAGTACTAATCACGTCAGCAGGTTTTGCTTCATGTTGATAGTTGAGTTCAGCAGAAACCCCGCCAGTAAAGTCTAAACCTAAATTTAGCCCCTTGGTGACAATAAAGAAAATACTACCAATCGTGAGGATGATCGAAAGGATTGCCGCTGGTTTCGCAATCTTCATAAAGTTGATGATTTTTTCATCATCAGGGCGACCATACTTTTTGGTTTTTTGCTCTTGAGGTTGAGTCACATCAGTCATCATCGATCTCCTATATGCTCAACTTTTTCAAGTTGCGTTTTTTACCATAAATGATCTGTACGATAGCGCGAGTCACTGTAATCGCAGTAAACATTGAGCAAACAATACCGATCATCAAAGTAACAGCGAAGCCTTTAATCGGGCCTGTGCCAATCGCAAATAAGATAAATGCAACCAAAAAGGTGGTTAAGTTCGAGTCGAAGATGGTGTTATAAGCACGATCATAACCCGCCACAATGGCCTGTTTAGGGGAGGCACCCCAACGCATTTCTTCCCGTATTCGCTCACAGATCAGTACGTTGGCATCAACAGCCATACCAATGGTGATGACGATACCTGCAATACCCGGTAAAGTAAGAGAAGCACCAATCCATGACATGATGGTCAGTAGCATGGCGAGGTTAATCATTAACGCTAAGTCAGCAATCACACCAAACACACGGAAGAATACCACCATCCAAATTGCAACAAGGATGAAGCCGACTTGGGTCGAAAGTACACCTTTATCAATATTTTCTTGACCAAGACTTGGACCCACGACACGTTCTTCAACGAAATACATTGGCGCAGCAAGTGCACCTGCACGTAACATCAATGCAAGTTCAGCCGCTTCTTGTGGCGAGTCTAAGCCAGTGATACGGAATTGAGCACCTAGCACAGCTTGAATCGTTGCTGCATTGATGACCACAGATTCTGTATATGGTGTACGTACTTCAGTTTGTACACCTGTTGTTGGGTCTGTAATGAATTCAATTTTTTGTTTATTTTCAATAAACAATACTGCCATGCGTTTCCCAACAGCATTACGTGTTGCATCTGCCATGAGCTTACCGCCAGCATTGTCTAAGGTAATGTTGACTTCAGCACCGCCAGTATCTTGACTAAACCCACTTGATGCATTTTGAACACGTTCACCTGTTAAGATACGGTTACGGTTTAACAATAGCTGTTTGCCACTGTCTAATGACTCGTAAGCAAATAACTCGGTACCCGGTGGAATTGGTTGACCATTAGACTGACCATTAGGAATGACATATTGATCATTCAAATCGGACACTAAGCGGAATTCTAAGTTCGCTGTACGGCCCAATACACGTTTTGCTTCAGCAGTATCTTGAACACCTGGTAATTCAACCACGATACGGTTGCTACCTTGACTTTGTACCAAAGCTTCAGCCACACCTAACTCATTAATACGGTTACGTAAAGTCGTTAAGTTTTGATCTAAAGCATAAGATTGGATTTCTTGTTTAGTCGTATCATTATAAGTGAGTTTCAGAGTAGAGCCTGTCTCAGTTGCAAGCGCTTGCTGGTCATACTTATTACCATCACGACGTAAAAAATCCATCGCAGCAGCGCGATCATCATTATTTGCAAATAATAAGGTAATCGTGTTGTTATTCAACGTTAAGCTGTTGAATTTGATTTTTTGTTCGCGCAAATCACGACGTAGATCAGTTGCCGAAGTTTCCATGCGTTGTGCAATTGCTTTGTCCATATCTACTTCAAGTAGGAAATGAACACCACCACGTAAGTCGAGACCCAGTTTCATTGGTTTTGCACCAATTTTCTGTAGCCACTCTGGCGTGGTTGGCGCAAGGTTGAGCGCAACAACATACTCTTCACCTAAACCTTTACGCAAAGCTTCTTGGGCTTTGAGCTGAGCATCAGATGAACTTACACGCAACAATGCTGCATTGTTGGTAAAGGTATTGTCATGAGTGGCAATATTGTCACTCTTTAATATTTGCTCTGCTTTTTGTATGACAGACTGATCAATCTGCGTACCAGCTTTGGCACCAGAGATCTGAACAGCAGGTTCATCAGGATACAAACTTGGCAGGGCATATAATGTACTGACCACAAGAACAACGAGGATCAGTAAATATTTCCATGCAGGGTAACGCATTCGCTTTCTTCTTAAAATTAAAAAGTCGTGCAAGAAGCACGACTACTTTTTGATTAAAGGTTATTTAATGTGCCTTCAGGGAGTACTGAAATAACACTTGCACGTTGTATTTTTACTTCATTACCACGGTTGAGTTCAATTACTGCAAAGTCACCGTCAATTTTTGTCACACGACCCATTAAGCCACCTGCAAAAACCACTTCACTGCCAACGCCTAAGCTTTCAATCAGTGCACGGTGTTCTTTAGCACGTTTTGCTTGAGGACGCCAAATAAGGAAATAGAAGATTGCAACAAAAACAGCAATCATCAATAAGTTAGCCATCATGCTTGGACCTTGTGCAGGTGCATCGGCTGCATGAGCAGCAGAAATAAATAAACTCATTTTAGTTTCCTAAAGTTAAATAACGGGTGTCAAAAACATGACATTTAAATTGACTTGTTCTGCAATTTACATGGTCTTGTAGCTCAGCGCAAATCCTGATGAATGAAAAATACGCCATCCTTAGGATTATTCATCGACTGGGCAAGGTGGAACTTCTAAGCCACGGCGTTGATAGAAATCA
The DNA here is from genome assembly GCF_030329305.1 of Acinetobacter sp. 251-1. NCBI lineage: Bacteria > Pseudomonadati > Pseudomonadota > Gammaproteobacteria > Moraxellales > Moraxellaceae > Acinetobacter > Acinetobacter sp. 251-1. The sequence continues at coordinate 69,598 of NZ_JACANS010000015.1, forward strand.
GCGACAAATTCATCAAAGGTACCATTGTCTAAAGCATCACGAATATCTTGAGTAAAACGTTGGTAATAACGTAAGTTGTGAATCGTACCGAGCATTGAACCCAACATTTCGCCACATTTTTCTAAATGGAATAAATAGGCGCGGGTAAAATTTGTACAAGTATAACAATCACAATGTGGATCAAGCGGACTTTGATCATGACGATATTTAGCATTGCGAATACGCACCAAACCATCAGTCACGAAATAATGCCCATTACGCGCATTACGGGTTGGCATGACACAGTCAAACATGTCTACACCACGACGAATCGCTTCAACAATGTCCTCAGGTTTCCCAACACCCATCAAGTAACGTGGCTTATCTTCTGGCATTTTTGCAGGCAAATGATCCAAAACTTTAATCATTTCTTCTTTAGGTTCACCTACAGATAAACCGCCAATGGCAAAACCATCAAAATCAATTTCTTTTAGACCATTGAGTGATTCTTCACGCAGGTCTTCGTACATGCCACCTTGAATAATGCCAAATAATGCATTTTTATTTTTTAATACATCATGGTGCTGAGTTTTACAACGTTTCGCCCAACGTAATGAAAGCTGTAATGATTTTTGTGCTTCTTCATGCGTTGCAGGATAAGGCGTACATTCGTCAAAAATCATCACGATATCTGAGTTCAATGTATGCTGAATATCCATTGAAATTTCAGGTGATAAAAAGACTTTTGAGCCATCAATAGGTGAGCGGAAAGTAACACCTTCCTCTTTGATTTTACGCATTGCGCCTAAGCTGAAGACTTGGAAACCACCTGAGTCAGTGAGAATTGGTTTTCCCCACTTCATAAACTCATGCAAACCACCGTGTTCACGAATGACATCTAAACCAGGACGCAAGTAAAGATGAAAAGTATTACCCAAAATAATTTGAGCTTGAATATCTTCAATATCACGCGGCAACATGCCTTTGACCGTGCCATAAGTGCCGACTGGCATGAACACAGGCGTTTCTACAACGCCATGTTCTAAGGTTAAACGACCACGACGGGCACGTCCCGACTGACCTAATTTTTCAAACTTCATAAATGACCTAAATCTGGCGAAAAAACAGTTCGCTGATTGATTGCTGCAAAAGTTGACTATTTTCCCATGTTTTTATGGTGAATTGCTAGTCATGATAAAGACTAAATATGAATTGAAAATGAAAGCTTTGTTTGAACGCTTTAACACAGCAGTTTTTACTGAATCTAAATTAGAATTGGGTATCGATTTGGGTACTTATTTCCCTTTGTGATGATGACTTTGAGAGGGAAGAACATTTTAGGAAAAAATTAAAATTATGCATTATTCTATTGATTTAGATAATAAAAAAGCCCCTAAGTCTTAATGCGCTTAGAGGCTTTTCATATATATGGTCCCGAGGGTCGGACTCGAACCGACACGTCATCGCTGACAGTGGATTTTGAGTCCACCGCGTCTACCAATTTCACCACCTCGGGAGAGGTTGTGTGGCTATAATAGCGTTTTTCAGATCATTGTCAATCAAGATATTTCATATTTGTTTATTTTTAATTCAGATGTGATTTTTTTGGATTAAAAAGCAGCAATTTCTGCGATAAAGTATAAAAAAGACTATACTAAGTCGAGTTTTATTTCCTAAATTTTCGTTTTATGCAACTTTCTGATTTTAACTTTGACCTCCCCGATGAGCTTATTGCTCGCTATCCTTTGGACACACGTAGTGCATCACGTTTACTGCATCTCAATGCAGATGGGTCATACCAAGACCATCATTTCACCGATATTTTAGATTTGTTCGAAGAAGGTGACTTAATGGTGTTAAATGATACCAAAGTGATGAAAGCTCGCCTTAAAGGTAAGCGTGCAACAGGTGGTGCAGTCGAGGTTCTCGTTGAACGTATTTTTGACCAAACCATTGCCCATTGTCATATCAAAGCCAGTAATTCTCCCAAAGCAGGCGCTGAATTATTTATTGGTGAAGATGGAGTCAAAGTGACTGTCACTGGTCGACATGAAAATTTATTTGTCGTGGAGTTTTCACAACCTATTTTACAAGTTTTAGAGGTTTATGGTCAGCTACCGATTCCACCATATTTTAATCGTGAAGCTGAAGCGATTGACACTGAACGCTATCAAACAGTTTTTAATGACCCGACTAAGTTAGCATCTGTTGCAGCGCCAACAGCAAGTTTGCATTTCGATGAAGACCTTCTAGCCAAATTAGCCCAAAAAGGTGTCAATAAAACTTTTGTCACTTTACACGTTGGTGCAGGCACTTTCTTGCCAGTACGTACCACAGATATTGAAAATCACATTATGCATAGTGAATGGTGTGAAGTATCAGAATCTGCTGCAAAAATGATTCAAGATACGCAAGCTCGTGGTAATAAAGTGATTGCCATTGGTACAACGGCAACACGTGCAGTCGAAAGTGCTGCACAAGCTTGTGGTGGGAAAATTGGTGCTTGGACAGGGGATACACAGATTTTTATTTATCCAGGTTATCAGTTCTGTGTCGTAGATCGTTTAATTACGAACTTCCATTTACCTGAATCAACCTTACTGATGTTGGTTTCGGCATTATCAAGTAAAGAAAATATTTTGAATGCATATCAACATGCAGTGGCAAGCAAATATCGTTTCTTTAGTTATGGTGATGCGATGTTGATTGAAAAATCATCTGTATAAGTTTTGCATTTATAAATAAAAAAACCGATGCCTTGGCATCGGTTTTTTATCACACAAATAAATTTGTGCTAGATCACTTATTGTACTGCTTCAAGTGCTGCATTTAAAGTTGCACTTGGACGCATTACTGCATCAACTTTTGCTGTATCTACTGCATAGTAACCACCGATATCAGCAGCTTTACCTTGCACTGCAGCAAGTTCAGCAACGATTTTTTCTTCGTTGTCAGCAAGTGTTTTAGCAAGTGGTGCAAACTTCGCTTTAAGCTCAGCATCTTCATCTTGTGCAGCCAAAGCTTCAGCCCAGAATTTAGCAAGATAGAAATGGCTACCACGGTTATCCAACTCACCTGTACGGCGTGATGGAGATTTATCGTTGTCGAGCAGTTTACCTGTTGCTTGGTCTAAAGTCTTCGCAAGAAGTTTTGCTTTCGCGTTATCTTCTTTAATGCCCATTTCTTCTAAAGAAACAGCAAGTGCTAAGAACTCACCTAAAGAATCCCAACGTAAGTGGTTTTCTTCAACAAGTTGTTGTACGTGTTTAGGCGCAGAACCGCCTGCACCAGTTTCGTACATACCACCGCCCGCCATTAACGGAACGATAGAAAGCATTTTCGCAGAAGTACCTAATTCCATGATTGGGAACAAGTCTGTGAGATAGTCACGTAAAATGTTACCTGTTACAGAAATTGTATCTAGACCGCGCGCTACACGTTCAAGTGTATAACGCATTGCACGTACTTGAGACATGATTTGAATGTCTAAGCCAGCAGTGTCATGATCTTTCAAGTAAGTTTGAACTTTCTTGATCAATTCATTTTCATGTGGACGGTACGGGTCAAGCCAGAAGATTGCAGGCATGCCAGAGTTACGCGCACGCGTTACTGCAAGTTTTACCCAGTCACGGATCGGTGCGTCTTTCACCTGACACATACGCCAGATATCGCCTTCTTCAACGTTTTGCGACATCAATACTTCACCTGTTTCAAGGTCAGTAATGTTCGCTACACCCGCTTCAGTAATTTCAAATGTTTTGTCGTGTGAACCGTATTCTTCAGCTTTTTGCGCCATCAAACCAACGTTAGGCACAGTACCCATCGTACGTGGGTCAAAATTACCATTCCATTTACAGAAGTTGATCATTTCTTGGTAAATACGGGCAAATGTAGACTCAGGCATTACGGCTTTACAGTCATACTGTTTACCGTCAGCACCCCACATTTTACCGCCACCACGGATCATTGCAGGCATAGAAGCATCTACAATCACGTCATTTGGTGAATGGAAGTTGGTGATGCCTTTTGCAGAATCTACCATTGCTAAAGCAGGGCGGTGTTCTTGACAAGCATGTAAATCTTCGATGATTTCTTCACGTAAAGAAGTCGGTAGGGTTTCGATCTTTTCATAAAGACCTGCCATACCGTTGTTTACGTTAATACCGAGTTCCGCGAATAATTTGGCATGTTTTTCAAAAGCTTCTTTATAATAAATTTTCACACAGTGACCGAATACGATCGGGTGTGAAACTTTCATCATGGTTGCTTTCACGTGTAAAGAGAACAAAATGCCCGCTTCTTTACAATCATCTAATTCTTTTTCATAGAAGTCGCAAAGTGCTTTTTTGCTCATGAACATAGAGTCGATGATTTCACCGTCTTGAAGCGCAACTTTTGGCTTAAGAACGATAGTTTCACCTGACTTGGTGATCAATTCCATTTTCACATTACGTGCACGGTCTAAAGTCATTGACTTTTCACCGTGATAGAAGTCACCTTCATCCATATGTGAAACGTGGGTTTGTGACCACTGTTTCCATTCACTCATAGAGTGTGGATGTTTTTTTGCATAATTTTTTACGGCAGTAGGTGCACGGCGGTCAGAGTTACCTTCACGTAAAACTGGGTTTACAGCAGAACCTAAGCATTTGCCATAACGTGCTTTAATTTCTTTCTCTTCATCAGTTGTTGGATTTTCTGGGTAATCAGGAATCGCAAAACCTTTCGATTGAAGCTCTTTAATACATGCTGTTAATTGAGCAACAGATGCACTGATATTTGGCAATTTAATGATATTGGTATCAGGATCTTGAGTAAGACGACCTAATTCAGCAAGGTTATTGTTAACCTTTTGCTCATCTTTTAGATAGTCTGTAAATTCTGCAAGCACACGTGCAGCAACAGAGATGTCGGTTTTAACGATCTCTACGCCAGCGGGCTTAGTAAAGGTCTCAATGATCGGTAGCAGAGAATAGGTCGCTAACAGTGGCGCCTCGTCGGTCAATGTGTAAATGATAGTTGACTTTCCACCAGCCATATATAGCCCCTTGCTTTGGATTATGTTTTTGAGGACTAAACTTGTGGTTCAGTCCCTACGAACCGATTTGCTTAAATAAAAACATTGAAAGTATCAATGTTCATTTCCTTTCAGTCAATGTAAGATCTAGTGATAACGACATTTCGCTAAAAAATGATACTAGAGCTTGTATGACTGCTTCATGACGAGATCTGTCACATGGGTTGTAAATCTGAAAATACCTTCAGTTTCTTGATCTATACGACAAAACACAGAACAACTCGTGTAGGATAAGTTTGGTGTAGAATGAGAGTGAATTGTAACAGCGCAGTATTTCTTATTTTTATATCGCGACAAACACTCACACATTGAACACCGTGTGTGTTCTGGCGAAACAATACACAACCTGTCAATATTTGCAAATCTATAACTTAGTGACATGATAACAGAATTTGTTTAAATATGCTTAATTAGGTGTACAGTAATGACGTATGAGCATCGAACAAAATAGAGCTAGAATAGAAAACGGTCATTGTATTATTTGTATAAGATAGAAACTAAATATATCAATGAAAATCAGTAAAATTTTAACATTATTTAATTTTATCTATTTTTGATTGATGGTATTTAAATTAAAATATAATTTATATGAAGGATATATATCTATTTTTCGGTTTATAAATCTGATTTAAAGAATCATCAAATGTAGGTAAATATAATTTAATACATCCAAATGAAGTATAGGACTATATTTTAATTTATATATCATGTTTTTATGTAATTGATTTTTTAATCATTTTTAAATCAAGTAGAGTTTAGAATTATTACCGATAGAAGGTTGTATTATTCTAGACATATTGTTGTTATATTATAAAATGTGACATCTTGTAAATAAACTAGGTCATACATTCTTTTACTCGTCCCATGAGGCAGCCATGACATTAGAACTCTTAGAAATGAGTAAGGCTGATAAGCTAAGTGCTTGTAAACTCTCTTTATTGTTGGGTGTAAATAGCTCGGATAATAAAATTGAGCGTTATATGCGGGTTGCACGTGGCATATTGAATTTAAAAAAAGCAATTTTTTCGTTTCATGATGAACCTTATGCCTGGTATACCGAGTCATTGTACGATTTTCGAATGCTCGTTATCGAAAAAAATAAAAGTTTACTGCCTTATTTTGAACAAGATTTAATGATTACTGCCAAACATCATAATTATCAAGAATTTTCACAACATTTACGTGGTTTAAATATACCTCATCAACGTGTAGTGGGATTAAATTTTAAATATAGTGAAACAGGCGAATCATTTGGTCAGGTCATCTTTTTTGATGATGCTGAGGAAGATATTACTGTCGAACAAATGAGTTTATTAGATGAATTAAGTTCTGGTTTGGTGACGATTTTAGAAAAAAGAACAGAGTCGGAAAATTATTTAGAACTTTATGAACAAGAGTGTGCACTCAATTTTAGTAAAACTAAATTTTTCCAAATCATTGCACATGATTTACGAGCACCATTTCATGGCTTGATTGGTTTTTCTGAGGTTTTAGCGAAAGAGCAAGATACCTTAGATCGTGAAAGTATTCAGAATATTGCTGAATATTTATACGATACTGCCATGTCAACTTATACGTTATTGGAGAATTTACTGAATTGGGCAATGGCGGAAGGTGGGCGCTTTGTTTATCACCCGATTAACTTCAATTTAAAACAATCTACAAAGATTGTTTATGATGTGCTGAATATGTTGGCTATCAAAAAAAATATTCAGTTAGTGGATGAGGTGCCAGAGCATCTTAAAGTATATGCTGATATCAATATGGTGACTTCGATTATTCAAAACTTAGTTTCGAATGCATTGAAATTTACTCATGTTGATGGTTCAGGCAAAGTCATTCTTAGTGCAAAAGAAAGTCTAGAAGGCATTGAAATTTCAATCCGTGATACAGGGATTGGAATGACAGAACAACAAATGCAGAACATTTTTGAGCCTGAAATCAATGCCAGCTTTAAAGGAACATCTGGTGAGCGAGGAACAGGTTTAGGTTTGGTTCTATGTAAACGTTTTGTTGATTTAAATCATGGTGTGATTTCAGTGAGCTCTAAAATGGGAGAGGGGACAGTCTTTACTTTGATATTGCCTACAGCGAAGCACAGTCATCAAGCTTTAGTGACTGCATCAATCGATAAAAAAACGTGTCAGAAAAACAATGTATAAAACATTCATCAACAGCATTTAAGTAGAGTGCAAAGCGTTCGTGATGTCTAATATTTTGACTAAAAATGCCGGAAATTTGCCTCTGAAATCTGCCCGTGGCAGTGATAACCTGTTATAAAGATAAGGTGAATTAAAAAGTATAGGCTCTTTCCAAATGAATGCTGAGCAATTGCAAAAAACGTTACGTGCCAGTCAATACGCAGAACAAGTATTAAGTTTACATCAGGCTTTTTTAGAACAAGATTATGCTATTGATCAGTTTCAGTATTCGCTTTCAACCGAAAAAATTCAACAATATGTGCATGAAACCTTAGTTGGAATTTCAGATGAATTGCAATGGATGAAAGCCATTCGTATTTTACGTGCACGTTTAATGTTTCGTTGGATTTGGCAAGATGCTAATCAGCTTACAAATGTGGTTACTTTAACACGTGAACTTTCCGATTTTGCAGATGCAAGTATTAATGCGGCTAAAGATTTTGCCAGAATTCCATTGATTGCCAAGTATGGAGAACCGATTGGTTATAATGGCAAAGTGCAAGATCTGATTGTCATTGCAATGGGGAAATTGGGTGCGCAAGAGCTGAATTTATCGAGTGATATCGACCTGATTTTTGCTTTTGATGAACAGGGTGAAACCAACGGTCGTAAGTGTGTTGATGTACAACAGTTTTGTATTCATTGGGGACAAAAGCTGATTTATTTGCTTGAGCATATCACCGCAGATGGTTTTGTATTTCGTGTTGATATGCGTTTACGTCCTTGGGGTGATGGTTCCGCACTTGCCATTAGTCATGTGGCATTAGAAAAATATCTCAGTCAGCATGGACGTGAATGGGAGCGTTATGCATGGATTAAAGCGCGTATCGTATCAGGTGGAAAAGAGGGGGATGAGCTGTTAGAAATGACACGACCTTTTGTTTTCCGTAAGTACGTGGATTACACGGCTTTTGAAGCGATGCGTGAAATGAAAGCCATGATTGAGCGCGAAGTTGCACGTCGTAATATTGCTGATGATATTAAGCTAGGTGCTGGAGGGATTCGCGAGGTTGAATTCATTGTTCAAGTATTTCAACTGATTTATGGAGGTTCAAAATTAGAATTACAAGATCGGCAATGCCTAGTTAGCCTAAAACACTTGGGTGAAGTTGGACTACTAGACTTACAATCAGTTCTAGATCTTGAGGATGCTTATCTTTTTCTACGTCGTGTTGAGCATGCTATTCAAGCATTGAATGATCAACAAACCCAATCTTTGCCAACTGAGCCAGAACTTAGACAGCGTATTGTTGATACTTTGAGTTTTAAGGATTGGCAACAGTTTCTTGATGTATTAAATGAAAAGCGTAGTAGAGTCATTTACCAATTTGAACATCTAATTAAAGAAAAAGGCTACGATTCACCTGCGGAAAGTTTTAGTCAACTTGAGCAACAATTAGAAAATGTCTTAGATGAAAATGCAAAAAATTTAATTCATGAATTTTGGTACGGACATGCCATTAAAAAACTTCCTGCCAAAGCAGTACAGCGCTTAAAAGAGTTCTGGCCGCATTTGATTGAAGCGATTTTACAATCAGATAAACCGCAAGTGGCGCTCATGCGTTTGATGCCTTTGGTCGAGTCGGTGATGCGCCGTACTGTCTATTTAGTCATGCTCATTGAAAGCAAAGGGGCATTGCAGCGTTTAGTTAAAATGGCAACGGTAAGCCCTTGGATCTGTGAAGAGCTGACTCATTATCCAGTGTTATTAGATGAATTTTTGTCGATGGATTTTGAATTGCCAAAACGCAAAGATTTGGAAGATTCTTTACGCCAACAGTTATTACGCATTGAGATTGATCAAGTTGAAGATCAAATGCGTGTATTGCGTTTATTCAAAAAATCGAATGTTCTGACGGTTGCGGCAAGTGATGTACTGGCTGAAAGCCCCCTCATGAAAGTCTCAGATGCACTGACTGATATTGCTGAAGTATCTGTCATTGCGACTTTAAATTTGGCTTATCAAACTGTGGCGAAACGGCATGGTTATCCATTAGATGCAGAAGGACAGCGCTGTTCACTTGATCACATGGCTTTTGTTGTTGCAGGCTATGGTAAATTGGGTGGAATTGAGTTGGGTTATGGTTCGGACTTAGATTTAGTATTTATTCATTATATGGATGAGCAAGCCGATACCGATGGCATGAAAATCATTAGTGGTTTTGAATTTGCTATGCGCGTTGCACAGAAATTTATGTCTTTAATGACCACGCAAACACTCGATGGTCGAGTCTATGAGGTGGATACGCGCTTACGTCCATCAGGTGAAGCTGGGCTTTTAGTGACCAGTCTAAAAGCATTTGAACAATATCAATTAAAGAATGCATGGTTATGGGAGCATCAAGCCATTGTACGAGCACGTTCTATCGCAGGGGAAGCAATCTTAAGAAGCAAGTTTGAGCAACTACGTTGTCGAATTCTGACTTTGCCAAGAGAAGAAGAAACAGTTCGACAAGAAGTATTAAAAATGCGGCAAAAGATGAAAGATCATCTAGGTTCTTCAAAAGAACAGAAAAAAGATGGAATTTTTCATTTAAAACAGGATGCAGGTGGTATCGTTGACATTGAATTTATGGCACAGTATGTTGTATTAGCCTGGAGTGGGACGAATCCTGATCTCGCCCATTATTCCGACAATGTTAGAATTCTTGAGGATGCCGCAAAGGCAGGTTGCTTATCCAGCGACGATGTATCCGCACTGATTCAAGCTTATCTTAGTGAACGCGCCGAGAGCCATCGCTTAGCACTTGCAAATCATAATATGCAAGTTAGCGCAGCTGATTGGCACGATACCCGAGAGGTCGTTTGTAAGTTATGGCAAAGATTAATTGATCCAACAGCGACTTTCGCTTTGGAAAGTGAATAATAGTGTAAAAATTTGGAGTGTGTGCCATGAATTTGGCTGATCGTGATGGTTTTATTTGGCAAGATGGACAAATGGTTGATTGGCGTGAAGCGAAAGTTCACGTTTTAACCCATACTTTACATTATAGTATGGGTGTGTTTGAAGGCGTCCGAGCTTATGAAACACCAAATGGTACCGCGATTTTCCGTCTCCAAGACCATACAAAACGTTTGTTAAATTCTGCAAAAATTTATCAAATGAAAGTTCCATTTGATCAAGCAACTTTAGAACAAGCTCAAATTGATGTTGTACGTGAAAATAAATTAGCTTCTTGCTATTTACGTCCAATCATTTTCATTGGTTCGGAAAAACTCGGGATTGCTGCAACAGACAACACGATTCATGCAACTGTAGCAGCGTGGAGTTGGGGGGCTTACCTTGGTGATGACGCAATGGCGAAAGGCATTCGTGTTAAAACTTCATCATTTACGCATCATCATCCGAACGTGACGATGTGTAAGGCAAAAGCTGCGGGCAATTACACGCTTTCTATTCTTGCCCATCAAGAAGTTGCTCAAGCTGGTTATGACGAAGCAATGTTGATGGACCCACAGGGTTATGTATGTCAAGGTTCAGGCGAAAATGTATTCTTAGTCAAAGATGGCGCATTGCATACACCTGATATTGCAGGTGGTGCATTGGATGGGATTACTCGTCAAACCATCATTACTATTGCGAAAGACCTTGGTATTGAAGTATTTGAACGTCGTATTACGCGTGATGAATTCTACATTGGTGATGAAGCATTCTTCACAGGTACTGCTGCTGAAGTAACGCCAATCCGTGAGTATGATGACCGTGAAATCGGCTCTGGTGCGCGTGGTCCAATCACTGAGAAAATTCAAAAAGCATTCTTTGATGCAGTTCAGGGTAAAGATCCTAAATATGCACACTGGTTGACTTACGTAAAATAAGTTGATCGGTTAAGATAAAAAGGCGGAACTTGGTTTCGCCTTTTTTTATGATTTTTTAGAGCTGTTAAATAAGGGTTTTCATGCATATTGTCTACGTTAGTGATGGAAAAGCAGGACATCGTTCACAGGCAATGGGCTTGTTTAAAGCGATGCAAAGACAATCTCAGCAAGCTGTCACTTTTGAAGAAATCTCAATTGCGGAGCTTTCGATTTTTCCTTTAATGATGGGAATGATGCAACATAAAATTCCTCAGCTTCAACAAACACCTGATTATATCTTTGGGGTGGGAAGCCATACTCAATTCAGGGTTTTGTTGTTGGGGAAAATCTATAAACAGGCAAAAACTGTCATTTTGATGAAGCCAAATTTTCCATGCTCATGGTTTGATTATGCTGTGATTCCTGAACATGATGCTGTGGCAGAACAGGGCAATGTGATTGTGAGTAAAGGTGCGCTGAATCCTATTGTGGATGAGCAACGGCATATTTCAGGTCGCATTTTGATTGCACTGGGTGGTTCATCGAAACGTCATACATGGAATGATCAAAAAGTTTTAACTGCAATTGAAAATATTGTTCAGCAAAATCCGCATGGCGATATCATTTTAACCACATCAAGACGTACACCCGCAGATTTTTTGAGTCAATTAAAGCAAAAAAAATGTGCAGAAAAATTGCAAATTTTTCCTGTAGAGCAAACACCACAAGGCTGGATTTTTGAGCAAATGCAACAGACAGAAGCAGTTTGGGTGACAGAGGACAGTGTTTCAATGATTTTTGAGGCATTGACGGCAGGGTGTAGAGTCGGAGTGATTTTAATTGATCGCAGCAAGCAAGATCGAATCACGCAATCTATCGATCAGATTTTGACAGCGCATTTGATTTCCACTGCTGAAAACATTGCCGATTTACCACAAGCACAGACTTTTAAAGAAGCAGATCGTGTGGCAACATATCTTTTAGCAAAATAACTGGCCATGACCGTGATTTATATTCTCATTTTACTGTTGGTTTTAATGATTGCATTTAGCATGAAATATGCATGGTGGAAACCTGCTGTAGATTGGAAACGTCCGCGTGTTCTGATGTATCACATGGTGCGCGAGCATATAGAGGGTGCGAAGTTCAATAAATTACGAGTCAAACCTGCTGAGTTTGAAAAGCAAATCGCATGGATGAAAGCACAAGGTTTTCACTTTGTGACCATGCAGGAATTACAGCAGAATTGGGGCAAACACCCTGAAAAAACGGTTGCCATTACTTTTGATGATGGCTATCTGGATAATCTGGAAAATGCTTATCCTATTTTAGAAAAATATCAAGCCAAAGCCACGATTTATGTGGTGGTTGATCGTCATGATCGTGATTGGTCCACCTATAAAAAAGCCCATCATAATAGTGGTGAATTGGCACGTGAGCCTAAACTCAATGATGAACAAGTCCGCTTTTTGGCACAAGGTGCTGTGGTTGAAATTGGGTCACATACCCTAACTCATGCCAATCTGGATAAACTGACGGATGAGCAGTGTTTACATGAGTTACAGGACTCTAAAATACAACTGGAGCAACTGACTCAGCAAGCGGTGACCAGTTTTGCTTATCCCTTTGGAATCTATTCACAACGTGATGTCGATTTGGCAAAACAGGCAGGTTATCACAATGCAGTTACCACCAAAGAAGGCATTGATGGTCTAAGCCCTGACTTTATGCAGCTACAACGGATTAAAATCAGCGGTAAGGATTCAATGTTTGCAGTAAGACTACGTTTGAAGTTGGGTAAACGAGCTTAATCTTACAAAGAAATTATTTATGCCGTTTAAAGGCTTTTCTTGGATGCAGTAAGTAAAGCCATAATTTATAAAGTATTTGGTTAAATATGTTGAGCTTAACCACAGGGTTGATTTGTAGGCGGTAGTGATTTTTATTCACCACGGTTGTATCTGCATTGATATAAATCAGCCCAAACTGACCAGCAAAACGCTCATAACGATATTTATATTGTTGTGTTTGAATTATTTTTTCAATAGCAATGGAGTAGGGCACAGGTCCTGTAGTGTTCAGTACACCTTTACGTCCCACATGATATTTCATTGGGGTATAGTCATGGATCCGAAAACTGACCTCATCTATGACTGCTTTTAAAAATGGTGAATGTGGTTTTGCAATAATATTCCATTGTTGGTATTCGCCATATTTTAAAAATTTTAGATGTTTATTAATTCCATAACCTTGATATTGTTGTCCTTCTTCATTTTCCCAACCGCAAATAATAAACTCATCGTCTGCACGTAAAATGTCATTAAAAGGCACAGCACATGAGCTTTTTAAATCGAGATAAACCCCACCTTCTTGATACATGAGTAAATAACGAAAAAAATCAGAACGAGCAGCAGCATAATTCTCTTGGATCAATAAATAAGTATCTAATGTTTTTTGATCATAATATTTTTGAATATAGTGTAAAATTTGTGTTTCATCATAAAGGCGATATTCCCAATCAGGATTACGTTCACGCAATTCAATCACTGATTTTTTGATATTATCAGGAATATTGGCTTCACCTTGCAAATAAATCTGGTGAATCACTTTAGGAATGGACATGGAATATATTCTCGAACAGCTCTTCAAATAAAAGCAGAAAAATGTATTAATCAGTTATGCACGTGGTTTGCGAACATGATCCAATTGAGAGAAGTAAGATTTAAGCTGCTCAGCACGAGAACTCCACCATTTTTGTGGATTTCTTTTGGCTAAAGCATAATAAAAAAACTCTTTTAAACTTTTTTGATCACGAGATTTTAGGCTTTTCCAATAGGTGGAAAGCGCTTTTTTCTTCAGTAAGTTTTGCTGTGTTTGATTTAAATCATGCGTATTTAAAAAATCATAAATAGTAAAAAACATATCATAATGTTGTTGATTTAAATTTTGAGATAAACGGTTATCACCTCGTTTGGTTTTGGTTTCTTCAGCATCTAAAATTACAAAAACGGTGGCAGTTTCGGTAAATAATAATTTCTGTGCAACTACACCTAATTCTAAAGCCAGAGATTCATCTTGAATAAATAAGTTTGAGTTACAACCTTGAGATTTTTGCCAGACCTCTTTTGAACACATGACACACATTTCCATGATGTTGTGCTGAATCATGTAGGTCAGTGGTTGTTCAATGCTAGAAGTATCCATAGTTGGATACTGTTGAATTTCTGCTAAATCACGAATTTTAACTTTATTACCATAAAATAAATCGCAGTTTTGAGCTTGCATCAATTCGACAATTTGTTTCAGGCGATTAGGTGCGAGTACATCATCTGCATCCATAAAAAACAGATAATCACCTTGTGCTGCATTGGCTCCTTGATTGAGACGGTTGGCAGGACCTTTATTATCAATATTGTGAATAATTTTAACTTTAGGGTATTGTTGTTCTAATTGTTGGGAAAAATTTCTCCAATTTGGATCAGTCGAAGCATCATCTGCCACAATAATTTCTAAAAGTTCAGGCAAGTCTGGTTGCAAGGACTCTATTGTTCGTTGTAAGAGTGGACCTTTATTAAAATGGGTTAAAACAACCGAGATAGAAACTGTTGCCATATCTAGTTCACTTGCTTGTATTTAAGGGTTTTATTTAACCATAAAAAGAAGGTTTTTAAATGCCCTGAAAAACTATTGGTTGCTAAAAATTGTACTTGTACATAAGGAATATTGTATTTTCGGCAAAAAAACATCCGATGATGTCCCTGATGTAATTTATCTTTTACACCTAAACCACGGCATAACATAATTGCCATGGGATGATTTTTATCATAACCATGTTCTTTAAATGAAATATCAATATCGTGGAAGCGGCTTTGGCGTTGATCTTTTGGCACACCCCATTTATTTCGATCGCTATAATTATAAGCAGTTTCTTCAGTTTTTAAATTACGTTCAAGGTGATTATCAATAATATCGCTAAGTGCAATTTCATAGCTTTGTGTTGAAAAGTCTAGATATTTTTTACGAATGGGTTTAAGTAGCCCTAGCACGCCTAAATGTGGTGCTCGTTGTTCAAACATGATCCATGTAGGGAAATGGGTTAAACCTTGTTGTTGGGCTTTTATTAAGGTTTCACGCCCTTGAAATAGACTGTCGGCAATATTTTTAGATTCTTGACCGATAAATAAGATCACAGCATCTGCTTGGAAATGTGGAAATTGATTTTTTAGTTGCAGATCAAGCTTTGAATCACTGAGTTGAAGCAGTTCTTCAATCTTTATATGGTAATACTCAGAAGAAAAACCAAGTGCAGTCATATCAAGCGATCATATCAATAAAAACGACCATCATAATCGTGTTGTTGTAAAAAATCTATTGATCGATGACATGGGAAATACTATTTAAATGGCGAATGAAATATAATGGCTCTTTTCCAAATCAATGTTTCAGGTTCGTGCAGTGAAAAAATATTTAATTAGTATTGAAAAGGAAGGCAGCGCAAGATTGGCAAGCTTCTTCGCACAACCAACGTTTGGAAAATACCAAAATGAATTTAAAAAAATAGGTGTGATTGGTGCGCAATTGCCGACTGCTGAATATTTTAAACTTGCAGTGGCGGGACGTAAAAAAGCACTTAGTCCTGCTGAACTGGGTTGTACTTTGTCGCACGTGAATGCATTTAAAGATTTCTTAGCATCTGATGAACAATATGCATGTATTTTTGAAGACGATGCAATTTGTCTAAATGATATTGATTTAAATGACCTAGAGATACAAGTTGCAGCTTTAAATTTGCAAGAGTGTAGTTTTCTTAGTATGGGCGGGATTCAACTGAGAAGTAGTAAGACGGTACGAGGTACTTTTTTAGAAAATACAATCAATCAAGCTCCTGTATTGAAGCTGCATCCTGTATATTTTGGGCGATTATTTTATACTTACGCTTATGTTATTGATCGTAAAATGGCTGAATTATTAATACGTTATCATGAGATGCCAAAAGGATGTGATCATTGGTCACAAATGCGTGATTATGATCCAACATGTCAGTTTTATGCGACGTTTTTATTTGATCATCCTGAGCTTGATGAAATGGGGACAGGGCAAAGCTATATTGAGCAAGAGCGCAAATTGTTGAATAAAGAAGAAAAATTTAAAAAATCAATTTTTCATAAATGGAAAGTTTCTATTTTAAAAAGAATTTTTAAAATCATGTTAAGTCAATATCCCAAATAAGGTAATAAAATGTCAATTACGATTATTACAGCGTTCTTTGATATTGGGCGTGGCGGATGGAGCGTAGAAAATGGACATCCATGTTACTTACAACGTTCTAATGAAAAATATTTCAAATATTTTTCAAACCTAGCACAACTTGAAAATGACATGGTGATTTTTACCAGTCAGGATTATGTCGATCAAATTAGAGAAATTCGTGGAGATAAGCCAACAACGATTATTAATGTTTGTTTAGATGAAAAATTTGCTGATATTAAACAGCAAATTTCGAAGATTCAAAACAGTGAAATTTTTCGTGAAAAAATTGGGGCTGAGCAATTAAAAAATCCTGAGTACTGGTCGCCTGAATATGTATTGGTTACAAATTTAAAATCATACTTCGTAAATAAAGCGATTAAAGAAGGATTAGTTCATAGTCAATTGGCTGCATGGGTAGATTTTGGTTATTGTCGTAATTTAAAAATGCTCAGTAAAATTAAAAAATGGAATTTTACATTTGCGGAAAATAAAGTGCATTTTTTCTCGATTAAAAAGACATTTGAATTAACTGCTGAAAGTGTACAGCATGCTATTTTTAACAATCAGGCTTTCATTATTGGAGGGGTGATTGTTGCGGCACCTGAAAAATGGGTAAATTTTTCAAAATTAGTTTATATGTGTCAAAAGCAAATGCTTGAGCAAAATATTGTTGATGATGATCAAGGCATTTATCTACAAACCTTATTAGTACAACCCGATTTATTTGAAATACATTATTTGGGTGAGGATCAGTGGTTTGATGTGTTTAAGCGCTATGATGAAAAAACCCATAGTAATTTCGTAAACCGTTTTAAAAAGTTCATGGGATATTTCTAATGTCTATGCATGTAGAAGATCAGCCAGAAAATATTGAATTAACAGCAAATATAATGCATTTATTTTCTCAAGATGAAGCACGAACTATACGTTTAAAGCGTTTAAAAAAACAGCCTTGGCGTACTTTTTATTCATTATTTGTAGCGAAAGCTAAACGTAAACAAGAGGCACAATATGCCAATATTTTACAAAAACAACATGTCGCTCAATTGTGGAATATTTTTTTAGATCAATATTTTGCTGGAAAATTAGCGTCTTTTCAGCTCAAAGCTAAAAAACAATTTTCACACCAAAAAATTATTTGGCAGTATTGGGGGCAAGGCTTGGCTGCCGCACAGCAAAATGACACAGTAAAACTATGTTTTGCTTCTGTTGATCGTTTCAAAGGTGACTATCATGTCATTCGGCTAGATGAAGAAAGTGTCAAAGAATATTTAGATTTACCTGATTTTGTCTGGGACAAAAAAACAAATCCGCAGTTTAAACCTGCATTTTTTGCCGACTTAATCCGTTTAGCGTTATTAGATGTATATGGTGGCGTTTGGATTGATGCGACTATTTTATTAACGGCACCAATAGATCCTATTATTTTACAACAAGATTTTTTTATGTTTCAACGCGTAGACTCTGCACAACATCAAGAATTTTGGACAGCTTTTAATTCAGATTACTTTGGTTGGGGGAATGAACACGTTGTAAATATATTAAATAGTTTTATTGTTGGAAAAAAAGGTAACCCACTTATGCATAGTTGTTTAGAGATTATGTTGAATTATTGGAAGACACAAAGCAATATTCCACATTATTTCTTTTTTCAAATTATGTTTAATCAATTAACTCATAAATATTTAAATGAAACTAATTTTTTAAAACTAGATGATACTGTTGTTCATTTATTGCAAATTGTACAAAATGAAGAGATGGATCAAGAAAAATATAATGATATAGTGAATAAAACCATGATTCATAAATTAAATTATATTAAAGATATTAAGTTAAATTCATTTAATGCATATATTCAATCTCAGTATATAAATGTCATTGAATGATAATTATTTTCGTTGATTGGGTGGGGTTGGTGTTATATGTAATATGCTGATTTTATTTGAATTTTAATAAAATTATAAATATCCTTAAATTTTGTATTGAATTCATGTATAATGAATAAGTATTTAGTTTAATCTAAACTTTTTATGAAAAAAAATCCTTTGGTTTCTATTATCACTCCTTATTTTAATAATCACGCAACGATTATTGAAACAATTGAAAGTGTTAAAAGACAATCTTATAAAAATATTGAACATATTATTATTGATGATGGATCTTCTACATCCATTTTAGATATAATAAATTATGATTTATCAGGCATCAAACTTATTCAACAACAGAATATGGGGGTGGCTGCTGCACGAAATAATGCGGTTCAGCAGGCGAAAGGTGAGATACTTGTTTTTTTAGATGCCGATGATTTAATTGATGCTTCTTATATAGAAAAAGTTGTGGGTGCTTTTTTAGAGAATAATAATATTGCGATGGTTGCATGCTATGTTAAAGAAATTGGGCGTTCTCAAAAAAAAATAAAAATAAAACCTTTTAGTTTAGATAATTTTTATTTTCATAATACTTTATTTCCATCGATTATTGCTGTGAAAAAAATATTATTTGATCAAGTAGAAGGCTATAATCCATCCCTAAAAGTATGTGAAGATTGGGATTTATACTTAAGAATAACAAAGCTAAATTCAAATGTTTTTATTATACCTGAATATTTATTTTCTTATAGAAAACATGAAGACTTATCAAGTCTCACAGATTTAATGAATAGAGATAAAGATATCGTACATCAGGCATATTATCAATTATATAGAGAAAATAATCATTTTTACGATCAAATTTTAGTTTCTCCATTAAATGTTGCTTATTTAAAATTAAAAATGGATAAGCGCATAAAGAAAATTTTTAAAACAATTAAGATATTTTTAATATTAATAGGGTTATGTGCTTTATTTAATTTTAAAATATCTTATGCTGATATTTTTAGTTTTATTTTTAATATTTTTGGAATTATCTTAATTTCAATTTTATTCCTTTTAATTATTTATGCTGAAAAAAAATTGAAAAAATTTAATTTTGATCAAATTCCTAAAATTCATATACATGAATAAACACTAGCGTCTTGGTTAATATCAATCATATCCTATATCAGATAAAATTGTTTTTATTTTATGATTTAAAGCTTTGGGTGAAATTTTGAAAAAATATCTTATCAGCATTGAACGTGCTGAAAGTCCTCGCTTAAATTCTTTTTTTTCACAAGAAACATTTAAGCGATATCATCATGATTTTCAAAAGTTTGGGGTTATTGGTGCCAATATACCTACCGCAGAATATTTTAAGCTTGCAGTTGCATCTAAGCAAAGACCATTAAGTCCAGCAGAGCTTGGCTGTACTTTATCGCATATTGCTGCTTTGACAGATTTTTTAGCGTCAGATCAACAATATGCATGCATTTTCGAAGATGATGCGATATCTATCGCTGATATTGATTTAGATGTATTACAGGCAAAAGTTGCAGAGCTTGGATTAAAGGAAAAGTTTTTTTTAAGTCTCGGTGGTATTCAATTACATGTCAATCGGCATGTAAGAGGGCAATTTTTGTCGCAAACGTTAATGGATAAAAAAGTTTTGAATGTAAATTTACTTTATATTCGTCGTTTTTCTTATGCTTATGCCTATATTGTCGATCGTAAAATGGCACAAGCCTTTGTTGATTATCATCATTCTCCAAAAGTTTATGATCATTGGGGGGAGTTATATGATGAGGATAAACAATTAAACTTTTATGCAACACATTTATTTAATCATCCTGAATTGGTTGAGTGTGCGGCAGGTCAGAGTTATTTGGAACAAGAGCGGAAAACGCTACAGCTAAAGAAAGTTCGGAAAAAATCTTTTTTTGAGCGTTTAAAAATATCATTAATCAAAAGATTATATAAATTTACTTTGAAAAAATATTATTCTTAATGATTTAAAACTCCCCAGTTTTAGGGGGAGTTTTATTTGTTTTTATATTTTTTGCTGAATTTTGAGTTTTTCTAACTGAATGAGACTCATCAGTGTTGCAACAGTTAAAAAATATAGATAAGTCGTATTTAGAAAAAATAAATAATATTCAGTAAGACCACATACGGCAAAATAAAATACAAAGGCGATGCCAGACAGTGATAATAATTTGAGTTTTTCGTCAGATGGATTGTAGTTTTTGACAAAATAAATAAAAGGTAAAAGTAGCGTCGTGAATAATCCAAATATCCCCAGTAAACCATTTGCAGCGAGTTCATTAAAATAAATACTATGTTGATGTTGGAAACATTCTGGAAGTTTTCCTTGTGTTTTCAACTCACAATTATTTTTTTCTATGCCATAAAGGCTAACACCTAAAACGGGTTGAGTTTTAAATAATTCAATTGAATTTTTCCAAAGTAGTAATCGTATCCCTGTACTATTTTGATAATTACTGTCTTGAATATGAGTCGAATCCTGATGAAAAGCATTGATCCGATTTTTTAATGGAGAATTGGGTAATGCAATATTAATTGTAATAAATATCAATATGGTGGCTATAAAAAATAGACATTTTTTACTTTGTTTTTTAATGTAAGTAATTGTAATTAAAATAGAAATAAAAGGAAGAGCTAACCATGCTCCACGAGTACCTTGTAAAATTAGGCTAAACATCGTGAGTAAAGTTAGGGTTAAAAGTATATAAGATTTCTTACTTTGATCATAAAATGCATAAAATAATGCTAAAACCGTGAGAGAGATTAAACCAATATTATAGGTGATAATCGGGTTGAAATACGCTGAGAGTTGTCCACGATTAAAGTCAAAGATAATATTGAAATATGTAACATAAACTCCTGTAAATAGAATAGCAATATATAAGATTGCATAAAATATTTTAGGTGTGAATTTATAAGCATAAAAAACTGTCGGTAATGTTAAGAAAGCTAAAAAGTAAAGGTACTGATCAATTAAACGTTTGTAGGTTTTTAGATAACCTTTACTCGGGAGGTCATCTAAGCGATCAAATAAATAATAATTTAATGTACAGGTTAAAATATTGATACAACAAAATATGATAAGTGTTAAGTTTGGTTTTATTAAATCTATATTTTTTTTTAATGCGTAGAAACAAGCAAGTACAAAAGCAAGTGAAATATACCAGATTCTAAATTTTTCATTTATTATATAATAAATGAAAAATACTAGAAATAACATGGAAATAAACACGGTTGATTTTCTAGAATAAAGATTGTTTTGTATAATTTCAAGCATAATGTATCTTGTCCATTACGATTCGTGATAATAGATTAAAGGTTATCGGTCTATTTAAAAGATAATATTATATGAAGCTTGCCATATAAAAAGTAGTCATTATTTATCGTTTTTAATCGATTCAATTCTAGAATAAAATGATTGATGAGTTAAAATAAAAATAGGCATTGAATTTATGCCTATGTATATATCTTAATTGTGATCAATAGCATTTCTATTTATGTGTTGACCATATTTGAATTAACGATCTGTATTGCCTTTCACAACTAAATAGATAAGTGCCCCCATAATGACAAATGCACCACCAAAACAACTCAAGCAAAATAATAAAATACGTTGATATTTGTCTAAATCAAACAATTGATGATTGAGTATATATAAGACAAAGCCCCATTGAATAAGTGAAAACGCAATAAGAATGATCGTATGACGACGAACATCGGGACGCATAGCCATGAGAGAAATTACCGTTCCAAAGAGCACCATTAGTATGCCATTTTTAAGACCTAATCTCAATTCAATAAGCACAACTAATTTTTGAGTTAGACTTTATAATATTCCTTAAATCTAAGTCTGTAAAAAATAGAGCGGATGATAAGGTCAAGATTTTTTATAGATATTGATTTGATCAGCATTTTTTCTAAAACGTTTATATGACCAAATATATTGTTCAGGTGCACCGTCAATGATTCTTTGCATTTCTTGGTTGAGGCAATCCACAGAATGCTGTAAGTTTTTTGATAAAATTTCATGAGATAGGCGAGTGCAATGCACGTCAAAGCTACGATGGTCTGTATTGCGAATGCAGCTTAAACCGATCACATTACATTGTGTTTTCTGTGCAAGTTTAGAAACCAAGGTACTTGAAAGCGTATTTTGCCCATAAAAAAGAGAGTAAATTCCACCGGACTGTTTAGGTACATGGTCAGGTAAAATCACCGTTAATCCCCCCATTTTTAAATGTTTGAAAATTGCTCGAATCCCACTTTCATCTGTTGGGACAAGTTTTGCATTTGATTTTTGACGTGCTTCTAATAAGTATCGGTTAATCCCTGCAACTTTATTCGGTTTGTACATGATGAGAGGTTGGGCGTATACATTGATCCATGTATTTAAAAGCTCCCAACAACCAAAATGTGGAACGACCAGAATAACGCCCTTTTTATTTGCTAATGCATTTACAAAATGCTCTTCACCATAGATATTTTTAAGCAAGCTTAAACTATAAGCAGCAGGCATTCCCCAACATTTGATTGACTCTAGATAGGTCATATATTGGCTTTTGATACTCTCATTGAGCATGACATGATGGTCGGAATCACTTAAAGTGGGATATGCAACTTTTAGATTTATATGGGTATTTCGTTTTATTGAGGAGTTAAAAAACTGCATTATTATTGCAATGCATATGGCAAAGCGTTGTAAGACACCCAATGGAAAGCGTGCTATAAACTTAAGAATATAATACATAAAAAGATCTGACAGATTGAATGATGAGAAAAATAAATGGAAGAAAATAAAATGTTATAAAGATTAGGAATACGTCAGAAACATTGCAGGGCTAAAATACAAGGTATTTGAAAAATCTTATGAACAAAATGAGGATGGAAATGAATGAAATTTCCAACTTTCAAAATATTTATTTTGGCGTACCTCATCATATACACTTTTAAAGTCAGATGAGTTATCAAAAACAATCAAAACATCATTTTAGTCAATATATGGGGAAATATTCATCGTAAAAAATCAAAAACCCTGCACAAAGGCAGGGTTTTATCACTCAAATAAAGAATTAAGCTTCTTTATTTTCAGCTTTTGGTTTTTCACGTAAACGAATGCCAAGGTCACGCAATTGATTTGCTTCAACAGGTGCTGGTGCTTGAGTCAATGGACATTCAGCAGTCTTGGTTTTCGGGAATGCAATCACGTCACGGATTGAAGATGAACCTGTCATCAACATGATAAGACGGTCAAGACCGAATGCCAAACCACCGTGAGGAGGCGCACCGAATTTCAATGCATTTAACAAGAAGCTGAATTTCTCTTCTGCTTCTTCTTCAGAAATACCAAGCGCTTCAAAGATCGCTTTTTGCATTTCTAAAGTATAAATACGCAGTGAACCACCACCGATTTCAGTACCGTTCAAGACCATGTCGTAAGCAACTGAAAGTGCTTGACCAGGGTTGTTCTTCACTTCTTCAACACTTGATTTTGGTAGTGTGAATGGGTGGTGAACAGATGTCCATTTGCCATCATCAGTTTCTTCGAACATTGGGAAGTCAACAACCCAAAGTGGCGCCCACTCACAAGTTGCCATATTCATGTCATGACCGATCTTGATACGTAACGCACCCATTGCATCGTTCACAACTTTGGCTTTATCTGCACCGAAGAACACGATGTCGCCATTTTCAGCGCCAACGCGTTTCAACAAATCAAGCACGATTGGCTCGATGAATTTAACGATTGGAGATTGAAGACCTTCGATACCTTTTTCAAGTTCGTTGACTTTGATATAAGCCAAACCTTTCGCACCGTAGATCCCCACGAATTTAGTATATTCGTCGATTTGGCTACGTGGAAGTGAGCCTGCACCTGGTACACGAAGTGCAACGATACGACCTTTAGGATCTTTTGCAGGACCTGCGAATACTTTGAACTCAACGTCTTGCATCATGTCTGCAACGTCAACCAATTTCAAAGGAATACGTAAGTCAGGTTTGTCAGATGCATAGTCACGCATTGCATCTGCATACGTCATACGTTGGAATTTGTCGAATTTCACGCCAAGAAGTTCATCGAACATCTTAACCGTCATACCTTCCATCAAATCCATAATGTCGTCATCGTTTAAGAACGATGTTTCGATGTCGATTTGAGTGAATTCAGGTTGACGGTCAGCACGTAAGTCTTCGTCACGGAAACATTTCGCGATTTGGTAATAACGGTCTACACCACCCACCATCAACAATTGTTTGAATAATTGTGGTGATTGTGGAAGTGCGTAGAAGCTACCATTTGAAACACGGCTTGGTACTAAGTAGTCACGTGCGCCTTCAGGGGTAGCACGTGTTAAGATCGGTGTTTCAACGTCAAGGAAACCGTGTTCGTCTAAGTAATTACGGATTAAGTTAGTCACTTTAGAACGGAAACGTAAACGGTCAATCATTTCTGGACGACGGATGTCTAAGAAACGATATTTCAAACGAATTTCTTCTGAAATGTTTGCGTTTTCATCATTCAATGGGAATGGAGGCGTTTCAGATGAAGCAAGAACTTCAATTTCTTTACCTAAAACTTCGATTTGACCACTCACCATATTGGCATTTTCTGTGCCTTCATAGCGACGACGTACACGACCTACGATTTTTAATACAAATTCTGAACGTGCTTTGTCTGCAGTTGCAAACGCTTCAGGTGTATCAGGGTCAATCACCACTTGAACAAGACCGTCACGGTCACGCATGTCAAGGAAGATTACACCACCGTGGTCACGGCGACGGTGAACCCAACCGCATAATGTCACGGTTTGGTCGATTTGGGCTTCAGTCAATGAGCCGCAGTAATGAGTTCGCATCATAGCGTTAGAAATCCAACTATATGGGTTAAGGAAGCGGGTACGTAAACAGCGCACCGCCTAAAAATGTAAACTGAGATTATGCCTCTTTGAGCATGTTGTCACAAGGACTTGGGCGAAAAACTATAAAAATTCACGTGGATTGCTCAATTAAAATAATGAAAGATTTTAAGATTTGGAAAATATTGCACAGGTTTTCTGCAAAATGATAAAAATCAAACTGCCCAAACTAAAAACGACTAAAAATGCTCTAAAGAAATAATTAATTGATCTGCCGATATACTGATATAAATCATCGGAAAATGTACTTGCAGTGAGACTTTCAGAAAAATTGAAGTAACTTAAAAAACCTGAAAATATAGAGATAAAAAAGAGTGCAATGACATAAATTTTAATATTTTTATGGATCGGTTGTGTATACCTAAAATGCTGGTGGTGGCGATAAATCATCCAAAATAGAATGGGTAATGCCAATGCTGACATGCCAATTTGTAAAACTCGATGTAAAGGATAACTATGCTGAAAAATAGAAATTTGGCGACTTAAAACGTCCTTAAACGCAACCGTTCGAAAATCAACATGAGTAAAACCATCCAAAATAATATGTGTGGTTACACCAACCAAAACTGCCACAATAATACTGAGTATAAAACCTGAGTAATCATTTAAATTTTTTAGATTTAACGCTTTGTTGAGCCCTGAAAAGGCAAATAGCATTGGGCGGTACAACCCATACCAAAGTCCACAGAAAAATAAGCCCATTAATAGATTGGGAAAGATCAAGCCTGACCATTGGTGTGATTGATCATAATTTGCATCGGTAAATAAACGATATAAATCAGGTGTCATACAGCCAATCGCCAATGCAGCAATCGGCAAACGATGTCCTGTCAGTTTAGAAATCGGTGGCGCTAAAACAGCATGAGAAATGGTAAAAGGCATATCAAAAAAATAAAATATAAAACTCTATTATTCTAACGATTTCTGATAAGCAGAATGTTTTTTATTGCAATTATATTGAAATGTTATAATATAACAATAATTTTAAAATATGATGCTTCGAGCGCAATCACATGTCTTTTTCAAAACATATTTTGACACTCTCTATTTTGACTGTCTTTTCTACAAGCAGTTGGGCTGAAGAACAAGCTACACCACAGCAAAAAACGATTGCCAATGAGGACGGCATTCAACAATTAGATACATTGACTTTAACCGCACATCCTTTACAACAGTCAAAGCAAGATTTTGGTGTTGCCGATCAAACCGTTTCTCGGGACACTTTACAGCAAGGTGGCTCTACTTTAGGTGAAGCACTAAAACAACAATTAGGTGTGTATTCTAATAGTTTTGGTGCAGGTTCAAGCCGACCTGTGATTCGTGGGCAAGAAGGTGCACGCGTAAAAGTCACACAAAATGCGACTGAAAGTATGGATGTATCCAGTTTGTCACCCGACCATACGGTCACTGTCGACCCGCAATTGGCTGAAAAAATTGAAGTGATTCGAGGGCCTTCGACTTTACTGTATGGTGCGGGCTCGGTTGGTGGTTTAGTCAATGTTGTTGACTCTAAAATTGCGACAAAAATGCCAAAAGACGGTTATGCAGGGGATGTCGGCCTACGCTATAACTCAGGTAATGATGAAAAATTAGCACATGCGGGGATGACAGTTGGCTTAGGCTCAAATGTTGCGTTGCGCGTCGAAGGTTTAAAGCGTGAAGCCAATGATTATATTGCACCCAATTATAGCGTAACCGAAGATCATGGCGATCATACACACAGCACGAAAGAGCGTCGTGTGGGCAATACATTCTCTGAATCAGACAATGTCAATGTTGGTTTATCTTGGATTGGTGAGCGAGGTTTTGCAGGCGTGTCTTATAGCAACCGCCAAGATCAATATGGTTTACCCGGACATAGTCATGAGTATGAATCATGTCATCCACATGGCGATCATTTACATTGTGGCGGACATGATGACCATGAACATGAAGATGAATCGGCACATGATCACGAAGGACATGATCATGATCACTCAGGTGCAGGACCATGGATCGATTTAAAAACGGAACGTTATGATTTCCGCTCAGAATTAAACAATCCATTTGCAGGCTTTAAAAAGTTACGTGCTCAAGCCAGTTATACAGATTATCAACATGATGAAATTGAAGGTGATGAGGCAATGACCACTTTCAAAAGTAAAGGTTATGAAGGGCGTATTGAATTGGTGCACAATCCTTTAGCGCAGTGGGAAGGTGTGTGGGGGCTACAAGCAAGCCAGCAAAAACTCGATATTTCAGGTGAAGAAGCGATTTTTGCACCGAATAAAACTCAAAAATATAGTCTATTTGGTTTAGAGCATCGTCAGTTAGGTGATGTGCATTTAGAGTTAGGGACTCGTTTTGATCATCAAAAAATTGATATTGATTCAACGCAAAAAGACTTTGATGGCAATGCCTTTTCTGTTTCAGGTGCAGCAAATTGGGAATTTAAGCCAGATTACACATTGTCTTTATCGGCATCGCATCAGCAACGTTTACCTTCGGCACAAGAACTATATTCAAAGGGTGGACATTTTGCGACCAATACTTATGAATTAGGCAATGAAAATTTAGACAAAGAAAAGTCAAATAATGTTGAAGTTGGGCTGCATTATGATGGGGATCAGCTCAGTTATCATGTTCATCTATATCATAATTGGTTTGATAATTACATTTATGCCAAAACTTTGGATCAGTACGAAAATTTCCGTCTGATTGAATATAGCCAAGATACAGCCAAGTTTTATGGCACTGAAGCAGAAGTGGCTTATCAGTGGAATGATATGTATAAAACAACGATTTTTGGTGACTATGTACGTGGCAAAATTGACAATGAAAATGCGTCTCGTGTGCCCGCAGGTCGTTTAGGTACACGTGTAAATGCAAATTTTGATGAAAACTGGTCAGGTTCTGCTGAATATTCACATGTGTTTAATCAAGATAAATTTGCTTCTTATGAGCGAGAAACCAAAGGCTACAATATGGTGAATGTCGGTGTGGCTTATCAGCATCCGTTTGCCAATAAACAAGTTGCCAAAGTTTATTTGAATGCCAATAATTTACTCGATGAAACGGTCTATGAACATAGCTCATTCTTGTCAACCATTCCACAAATGGGACGAAACTTTGTCATCGGTGTGGATTATAAATTCTAAAATTTAAATTCATTCACCAAATCGTTATTGAAAATAAAAGAGATTCGACCTAGTCTGACAGCAGTAGACTAGGTTTTTTAATATGTGTATCTTTCATAAAATTCACAGTAAGTTGAATTGGTCAAAACGTCGTTATTTAAGTTTAATCTTTGCTGCATTGGCATTGGGTTATTTATCTTCTGCGATTTATCATACAGTGAAACCTTTACCACAAGGACTGAATTTTACTGGACCTTTACGGTATGCTGATGTGAAATTTATTGCAGATGAAACCTATATCGATGCACAAGGTAAACAGCAGCTAGATCATCATATTTTTGATCAAATTTTAGCTTTGATTAAACAAGCAAAAACCACCATCGTGGTGGATATGTTTCTATTTAACAGTGAGGTGGGTGAGTCTAAAGTTCAGCAAAGAGCATTAACCCATCAATTAACCGAAGCATTGATTAATCAAAAAGTGGTCAATCCTACACTGGAAATTAAATTTATTACTGACCCCATTAACTCTGTTTATGGTGGAATTGCCCCTGAACAATATCGTAAATTGCGTCAAGGTGGCATTGAAGTGATTGAAACCAATCTTACCCCACTACGGGCTTCAAATCCGACATGGTCTGGTTTTTGGTATTTATGCTGTCAAGATGTCGGCAATAATGCTGAAAAAGGTTGGTTAAACAATCCATTTGGTAAAGAGCCGATCACCCTTCGTAGTTATTTAAACTTATTTAATTTCAAAGCCAATCACCGTAAAACCATTGTGGTTGATACGAACGAAGGTTGGAAAACGATTGTCACTTCGGCAAATCCGCATGATGGCAGTTCTCGTCATTCTAATGTGGCATTGATGGTGAATGGTGCTGTCGCAACGGATGTGTTGAAGTCTGAACAACCTGTGGCACAGATGTCAGGTGGAGACACACCTTTTGTGATCGTGGGGAAATTACCTGAAAGTCCAGCCAATCCCCAAGTGCAAGTGCTGACTGAACACGCAATTTATGATGCAGTTTTAAAATTATTAGAAAGTGCAAAAGCCAATGATCAAATTGATTTGGCAATGTTTTATTTGTCAGAGCGTAAAATTGTCAAAGGATTGATTGCTGCAAAGCAACGTGGTGTGAAATTGCGTATTTTGCTTGATCCAAATAAAGACGCATTCGGTCGTCAGAAAAATGGCATTCCAAACCGTCAAGTGGCGTCTGAATTGCATGATGCAGGTGTTGATGTGCGTTGGTGCAATACACAAGGCGAGCAATGTCATAGCAAGATGATCATCAAACGTAATGCGCAGTCTGCAGAGTTGATTTTAGGTTCTGCCAATTTTACCGCACGTAATCTGAAAAACTATAATTTGGAAACAGATTTACGTGTTGTGGGCAATCCGCAACAGCAGGTTTTTCTGGATGCGACACAGTATTTTAATACGGCTTGGTCGAACTTAAATGGTCGCAATATGAGTGTGGATTATTCAAAGTTTGCGGATGAATCGACATTCAAATATGGCGTGTATCGATTTATGGAATGGAGTGGGCTGTCAACATTTTGATTTGATTTATAAAATTGTAAATTATGTACTGAATGGTGAATGATTCAGTGCATAATTGCTGCTCAAAATATTTTAATTAAAAACTTGAGCCTAAATATGCAAAAAATCATGCAAAACCATAAAACTTTAAAAAAATTTAAAACATCATTTTTTTTAACATCGATTCTTGCCATAGGGATATTTATTTCGCCTTTTGCCTTTGCTGAAAATCCTTTAGTCACTCAAGCCAAAGAGTTGCAAACAGGCAGTGAAAATGTCGGTATTGATCATCAAAAAGCCATTGCATTGCTGAAAAAAGCCTCTGATGAGGGTGATGCAGAGGCGATGTATTTATTAAGTCAGTATTATAATTTCATCTCAGCTTTTCGATATTTACCAGAAAACCCATATTTAAATGATGAGTTGAGAATTTCAGCAGCTAAAAAGGGTAACTGGGATGCTATAGATAATTTAATCTCTGAAGTTAAAATTCAGGAAAATATGTTTCAAACACCAGATAAAAAACAAATAATAAATGCATTAATGCCATTGATTATAAAAGGGGTGAAGGAAAGAAATAGTAGAGCATTTCTTGCTATAGCAGATTTGAATGAACAGTATCGCGATCGAGGATATAATTTAAAACAATGCGATTATTTAAATCAAGGCTTGCAGACTGGAGATATTTGGGGGGCAGGATATCGAATGCAGTTTTGTGAAGAAGAAGCACTGAAAAAATTAAAGTTACCTTCAACTGAAGAATTTAAAAATAAATATATACAACAATTAAAGGACGCAGTGGGAGAATATAAATTAGTTTCTAAGCCTTCAATTGGAGAGAAAATTATATTGTTAGAGCGGTTTGGAAATTTAGAATTAGATAAAAATTTGAGTACTTTCAAAGATAATTTAAATCGTGAAATAAAGAATTTTTATTTGTCACAAGCAAAGAAAGGTTATAGTGATGCATATTTAAAACTCGCAGATGAATATTTAGGTGACAAAAACCACGATGTATGGATTGAGAAAGCTGCTGCACTAAATAATCGTATTGCGATAACAGATTTAGGTTATAACGGCTTTGTTGCACAAAGATTTGAAATGCAAAGCGCCCCTAATTGATCCAAATTTAAGGCGTAACTTGGGTAAGTGGG
>NZ_JACANS010000016.1:0-71423 GCF_030329305.1 Acinetobacter sp. 251-1
GGGTCGTTAGCTCAGCTGGTAGAGCAGCGGACTTTTAATCCGTTGGTCCCGCGTTCGAATCGCGGACGACCCACCATCTTATTGTAAAAGCTAATTTTACAATACCTGCTCAGGATAGCTTATCCTTGCTCAGGGTCGTTAGCTCAGCTGGTAGAGCAGCGGACTTTTAATCCGTTGGTCCCGCGTTCGAATCGCGGACGACCCACCATCTTATTGTAAAAGCTAATTTTACAATACCTGCTCAGGATAGCTTATCCTTGCTCAGGGTCGTTAGCTCAGCTGGTAGAGCAGCGGACTTTTAATCCGTTGGTCCCGCGTTCGAATCGCGGACGACCCACCATTCTTTCTTAGGGCTTCTTTCTATACCAGATTGGTATATAATGAATAGAAACCTACAAGTTCCGACCAAGACTAAACATCTTCTTCAGATGCTTCGCCATTCTCGAAATTTTGTTAATTTTATCTGTTAAAGCTATAAATTTGATATTATATATCAATTATTTAACTTAAAAACAGTTAGATGGTATTGTGGTCTAGTATTAAAAATCAGACACGGCGTTTTCTTGTAAAATTTTAAAATGATATTTTAAAGTTTTTTCAGGGTTGTTAGCTCAGTTGGTAGAGCAGTAGACTCTTAATCTATTGGTCGTGGGTTCGAACCCCACACAACCCACCATATATTTCAACAACTTATAGAAAATAAAATAAAAACAAAATTAGCTATTTATGAATAGGTAGCAAATAGGCAGCGAAAAATGAATAATTTGATTGATGGATTAAGAAATCTAGAATATGAAAACAAGAGACAAGCTGAAAGACTTAATTCTGAAATTCAAAAAATCTTAGAAGCTGAAGACAATCGTATTACTAGAAATCTCGATACAAAAATCAATCTTCAAATTTGTATTAATCTTATGATATGCAAATTACATACAAATGAGGAAATACTTAAATTCGGAGAATAGACTATTGTCAAAAAATTCATTAATAGTCTCGATGTCATTCTAAGTAAAGTGCTTCACCCACCTAGACCATTTTCCATAGAAAATGAAACATACCTTACAAATATCTCTCCAATTTTCATTAAAGAAATACAGCCCCACGAGTATAGAAATTTCCGTACTTTTAATGACTGGTATACATTACATTCAATACTAAATTATTTTTTTATAGATTCCGCTAAATTTAAACAATTTATCTATCATCTTGAAACAAGATCAGCTCCTACAAAATCTATGACTGAGCAAGCTTGCGATTATCTAATAAAAATTTTTGAGTCATTAAGCGAAGAAGACAATAACAAACTGCATGAAAAGAACAGTGGTAAAAGTGGCATTAAATCGCTCATAAAAAGCCAAATTAACAAGGAAATAGGCTTTGTCGCACAAACATTCAAAAGCTAAACTTTCCCCAAGTTATCCAAATTTAGGTGACAACTCGGGTGTGAGGTCAACCCAACGCCGTAAATGTATTTAATACTGCCACACGTGCATGCATCTCGTTGACTTGGCTTTGGAAGTTTGTCGAACTGAGTTTATCACCTGAGAAGCACTGCTTCGTAAGATTTGATGGAATGCATCTTGGTTTCGACCAAACTTCGGCGATGATAGCCTGACCATTTTTTCCATAATGTCCTGCCTAAACGTTTAACTCTTCAAAGTCATTCATTTCGCTCTAACGAGCTGGTCTTTGTATCTTTCCAAGGTTTCGCATTTTTCTTGGTGGAACCACCGCATGCGCTTGTCGCTCTGCGATGACCTGACGGCATTGCTTGGTGTCATAAGCCCCATCAGTATAGACCGAGTCAATCTGTTCTTCTTGTGGAATCTGATCCAGTAAATCACCAAGCACCTGTGAATCACTCATATTGTTGGTTGTGAGCTGAATAGCGCGTATTTGAAGGGTTTCAGCATCGATACCAATATGTAATTTACGCCATTGGCGACGATATTCAGGCTGATGTTTTTTAGGTTTCCATTCGCCTTCACCTAAAAACTTTAAGCCAATAGAATCAACGAATAGAAATATTTCCTCGATTTATTAATGCTCTGTTATAAGAAGACCAATGGGTTGTACGATAGATTTTAGGTGTGGGCTTATTCATTTGAGAATTATAATACCGAATAAGCCTTTAACGGTAGTTTTGTGCAACAAAGCCCTTTAAATCCAATAATTACCCCCATTTATAAATACACGTACGTCCTAAGCGACTCAGCAAGTGGATTAGGGGTTCATCCCCCCACACAACCTATCAATTTATTTTTGTTTTAATTTTCTTCTTCGCTTATCAACTTTTTCAATACATATTCCTGCGTTGGAACATATGTACCGTCAATAAATCGACCATTTTCTATCTCATTATTTGAATAAATGTTTTTTAAATCAATAACTAAATCACCATTTTCATTAACGTTATAATAAAAATATACACCCTCTATACGACGTATTTCGATTTGCCGTGTTTGGGGATTAAATCGCCATGTATTTTGTTGATATACGCGAGTTGCTTGGTTAGATTTCTTTTCATAGCTCATTTTCCCCAAATAAATTAAGGTTCGATGTGAAGTACCATCTTTAAGTAAATTAATCATAAACTCAGCTTTACCTTGTGCACATAATGCGAATTTTTCCCTGCAATCAACAATTACATGATAACGCCCAACATAAGGTCGCGACTGTGTAGAGACAATTTCTTGAGCAGCAGATTCAGAAGATTGTGCATGTGGCAATGCTGTTCTGCCTGCAACTTCGGTTAGACGTTTACCCTCTTGTTGTGCATCC
The DNA here is from genome assembly GCF_030329305.1 of Acinetobacter sp. 251-1. Lineage (NCBI taxonomy): Bacteria > Pseudomonadati > Pseudomonadota > Gammaproteobacteria > Moraxellales > Moraxellaceae > Acinetobacter > Acinetobacter sp. 251-1. The sequence goes on from NZ_JACANS010000016.1 coordinate 2,782, forward strand.
TGTTTCAGCTCCCCAAGATTTGTACTATTTGCTGCTATTTGATCCGCAGATTGCTTCGGGAAATCACACGCTGTAAGAAAACTACATATTCCAACCGTGATAATTTTAGCGAGATAGGATTGAAAATTTAGAGATAACTTCATATTTCATATCTATAAAACGATCTTTGAGCTTAAAATTCAAATTTTGTAATAATCGCTCTATAGTAATTTATTTTTATATAAACTATAAATTGATCAACCGCAATTGTTACAAAAAGACACAACTATTCAAATCATTAGCACACATTTTTATCTCAAATTTATCACTATGGATGAGATCAATATCTGCTTGTTATTTACAGAAAATACACAATCGCAATAAGATTTCCTCTTTAAAACCATTCAACTCGCCCAATATATATTTTAAAGGTATTTTCCTTTTTAAATTTTTTTAGGAGAAACAATTCATGGCCAAATCTGGTTTATATCGTTCTAGCCGACATAATATGATCGCCGGTGTCATGGGCGGTATTGCTGAACGTTTTGGTTGGAATGTCACATTATTACGCATCATTTTCGTTATCGTTTCATGTATGAGTGCGGCTTTTCCAGGAATTTTAGTTTATCTGGTGCTTTGGTTATTGATTCCTAAACAGGATTTGCAATTGCAGTCCCCATACTCAAATGGTTATCAACAACCCATTCGTACTGTGCAAAACGAAAAATTTAAATAATCTTTCACTCATTGTTTTAATACATTGTTTCATTTTCACCGCTACGACAAAGTATCCCCTAAACTGTCGTAGCGTTTTTTATATCCAAATTTTAATTTTTTAAACTTTTCAAGCTATTGATCTGTTGTTGTAAGGCAGCAATCATATCTGCACGACTAATAATACCCACCAATCGATGTTGCTCAACCACAGGAATATAGTTAAAAGAACGTTCTACAAAATAAGGCACTAAATCTTGAATGTCTTGCTGTGGTTGCACCGTAACGACTTTCCGATTCATAATTTGTTTGACCATATGTTCCCATGATGCTCGTGGATCGGCAGCTCGTTTAAACCACTCAACGATATCATATAAAGCCAACGTTCCAACCAATTCTTGTTGTACATTAATGACGGGTAAGCTCATCAAATTCACTTTTTTAAACTGATCTAAAGCATGATGAATATTATCATTTTCCTGCAAACTCATCACATCTTTCGACATAATGTCTTCACAGAGAAACTGTGTCACTACACGCGCACTGGCTTTTTCTTGTGCCTGTAAAATAATTTTTTGCAGGTCATATTCGCTAATATCTAACAACTGAGTTTGTTGCTCTAAAACCTCTTGAATATCTTGCGGTTGAATGGTGACTTTTTGTGTCGGTGTGGGATCTTTAGAACGAGTATTGACTTGAGCCACTTGTGGATATTGCTTGCCAAGTAAACGGTTAAAAATAATTGCCACAGCCAAAAGCAAAACAGAATTTAATAAAACAGGATAGAAAATAAAGTTGTAGCCCAATTGATGAATCGAATCTCCGCCTAACACGGCTGTAATTGCAACTGCCCCACTCGGTGGATGTAGCGAATCTGTGGTCATCATCAAGAAAATAGCCGTAGCAACTGCAATACTAAATGCTTCTGTTTGATTGGAAATAAACATCGCACAAGTCACCCCTATAACCCCTGCAATGATATTGCCCACCACCATATTCCACGGTTGTGCTAAGGGACTTGCAGGAACGGCAAAGAGTAAAACTGACGATGCGCCCATCGGGGCGATATACCATGCATTAAAATCACCCAACACATACCAACTGATGAGCGATGAGATTGCTAAACCTAGTAATGCGCCAACACCACATAACAATCGGTCTTTGAGGGGTAAAACTTTAAAATTGGGTTTTAGGGTATTAAGCCATTCAAGTTGAGTATGAAACACGTCGTTCCTTGATTTTACCGATTTGAGTATAATTATACGTCGTTGTAGTCATAAGATATATTTAATATCCATCTTATGAAAAAAATTATGGTTTGAAGATTAAGTTTTGATTTATGCTGCTAATATCCACCCCACACTCAATACATATCGTGCAGAACCACTGACTTTCGTGACTGAATGTGTATATACATCTGAACGAAATAATTTGATTCGGTCTAAATTTAAAATAGGCTTTTCACAGATAAACTCACCGCCTTTCTTTGATTTTTTAATGATGATATTTAAACGAAAATGTCGCCCTGCTTTGACAATATCCCGATGAGGTGGAATTTCTGAGCCTATCGGAAAGCGCAATAAAAATAGATCTACTTTAATACCCATTGAAATATAGGCTAAGAGCAGTTTGTCATAGCCTGATTGTTGTCGACCTTTTTGCCAATTCAGCCATATACGGTTTGAAAATAAAGTTTTCATCGAAACCCTACATATTTTTATAAAAAATTGAAGCTCAATATGTGTTGTAATCGTTATTCATCTGTTTTTTTAATTAACTCACTAAAACATGTAGTTTGTGATGAATTGATATAATTAATCTTGCACTCATAAGTCAGTTCTCCAGTCCGATCAAAAAACGTTATGTATTCAACATTGGATGGAATGCTTTGAGTAGGCTGAATATTCCTAAACTCCAAACCTAAATCATCACTATCGCCATGTTCTGTAGCCATATCATTTGTTTCGTCAGAAACAATTGATACACGGATATAGGCTTGTTTTTCATCTTCATTATTGTGCGACATGTAAAAGTCTGTTCCTTTCCCCATCTGAACTTTGGCTTTTTCAATCAATTTTTTTACTTTTTCCTGATGCTGAGCAGGGTCTTTTGAGTCACTTTCTGCATCACAACCACAATCAAGTCCATATCCATCGATGTCACCCTCAAACCAATGATCATTCATGCTTAAATAAAATTTTAAAGAATGAAGATCATAGATAATCTTATTTACCTGCGCCATCATCCCAGTTTTTTCAACGACAAACCAAAAACAAAGATCCGAATCATTTAGTGAAGTTTGTTTAGCGATTTCCTGACTGATCGTATTTTTACTTTTTTTAAAGTCATCTTGATGATCATGTATCATCGCCCTGAAAAAAGTTTCACTGCTCTTATCAAAACTGTGTATTTTGACCAAAGCCTCAAATGCATCATTTTCCTGACCAAATCTTGCGGTCATTTGCTGGGGGTACTTGGCTTTACAATATTCAAAACTTGCCTGATGACTTGCCATCAATTGCAACATTTGATTTGCATTCATGACGTTATCCGCAAATACAGCTCCACTCATCAATACATTGAGCAAGCATATTTTCACCCAAAATAAATACTTTAATTTTTTAATCATCTTCTTTTATTCATCTGTTATTTTCAGAAGAATATACATCTAAATCATAAATTAGTCTCAATTCAACTAAACTTTATAGCGTTTGAGGTTATTAAAAATATTTTCGCTCCAGATACAACAGATCGAAAACCTGTTTGAACCCTTTGCCACTCTCCCCCAAAATCCTTATACTTAGAACCAATTTTTTCTAATACTTATAGTGGATGCTGCATGAGTCGCGCCATATCGCATATTGATACATTCCAAGGCTTAATTCTTGCCTTACAAAACTACTGGGCTGAACAAGGTTGTGTGGTGTTACAACCTTACGATATGGAAATGGGTGCAGGGACATTCCACACAGCAACCTTCCTTCGTGCGCTTGGTCCTGAAACATGGAACGCAGCATACGTTCAGCCTTCACGTCGTCCAAAAGACGGACGTTATGGCGAAAACCCAAACCGTTTACAGCATTATTACCAATTCCAAGTGGTGCTTAAGCCAAACCCTGACAACATTCAACAGTTATACCTTGACTCGTTAAAAGCGATTGGGATCGACACGTTGACTCACGACATTCGTTTCGTAGAAGACAACTGGGAATCTCCAACACTTGGTGCATGGGGCTTAGGTTGGGAAGTTTGGCTCAACGGTATGGAAGTGACTCAGTTCACTTACTTCCAACAAGTCGGTGGTGTTGAATGCTACCCAGTTACGGGTGAAATCACATACGGTTTAGAACGTTTAGCCATGTACCTCCAGGGTGTAGATTCTGTTTACGATCTTGTTTGGACTAAGGGTCAATTCGGTACTGTGACTTATGGCGATGTGTTCCATCAAAACGAAGTAGAACAATCGACTTATAACTTTGAATATGCCAACGTTGAAAAAATGTTTGAGCTGTTCGACTTCTACGAAGCTGAAGCAACACGTTTAATGGAAGCTGAACTTCCACTGCCTGCATATGAACAAGTCATCAAAGCATCACATAGCTTTAACTTGCTCGATGCGCGTGGCGCAATCTCTGTAACTGAACGTCAACGCTATATTTTACGTGTACGTACATTGGCCCGTTCAATCGCACAAAGTTATGTAGCTGCTCGTGCAAAACTTGGTTTCCCAATGGCTGAACCACACTTACGTGATGAGGTATTGGCACAGTTAAAAGCACAAGTTGAAGCTGAAGCAAATGCTGAATCTAAGGAGAGCAAATAATGTCTAAACATACAGTATTGTTCGAATTAGGCTGTGAAGAACTTCCACCAAAAAGCTTAAAAACTTTACGTGATGCATTACAAGCTGAAACGGTTAAAGGTTTAAAAGATGCAGGCTTAGCATTTGATTCTATCGAAGCTTATGCAGCACCACGTCGTTTGGCATTGAAAATTGTCAATGTTGACGGTGCTCAAGCCGATACGCAAAAACGTTTTGATGGTCCTGCAAAACAAGCTGCTTTTGATGCTGAAGGCAAACCGACTAAAGCACTTGAAGGCTTTATGCGTGGTCAAGGCATCACTGTAGATCAAGTATCAACTTTCCAAGCAGGTAAAGTTGAAAAAGTGTGTTATTTGAAAGATGTGAAAGGTCAAAGCCTTGACGTTTTACTTCCACAAATTCTACAAACTGCGTTGGACAATCTACCAATTGCAAAACGTATGCGTTCAGCGGCAAGCCGTACTGAATTCGTTCGTCCTGTAAAATGGGTTGTATTGCTGAAAGACAATGACGTGGTTGATGCAACCATTCAGGATCATAAAGCGGGTAACGTGACATATGGTCACCGTTTCCATGCACCTGAAGCAATTACATTGGCAAATGCAGATGATTATTTACCAAAATTAAAAGCAGCGCATGTTGTTGCTTCTTTTGAAGAACGCCAAGCACTCATTGACAGTCAAGTCAAAGCACTTGCAGATGAAGTGAATGCGATTGCGATTGTACCAAGCGACCTTCGTGATGAAGTGACTGCTTTGGTTGAATGGCCTGTTGCGCTTCGTGCAAGTTTTGAGGAACGTTTCCTTGCTGTTCCACAAGAAGCGTTAATCACTACCATGCAAGACAACCAAAAGTATTTCTGTTTGGTGAATGCGGACAATAAACTTCAGCCTTACTTTATTACCGTTTCAAATATTGAGTCTAAAGATCCAACTCAAATTATTGAAGGTAACGAGAAAGTTGTACGTCCTCGTTTGTCAGATGCTGAATTCTTCTTCTTGCAAGACCAAAAACAACCGCTTGCTTCACGTCAAGAAAAATTGGCAAACATGGTGTTCCAAGCTGAATTGGGTACTTTATGGAACAAATCTGAACGTATTGCCAAACTTGCTGTGGCTTTAGCGCCAATCACAGGTGCAAATCCTGCCGATGCTGAAAAAGCTGCCCTTCTTGCGAAATGTGACTTAACGTCTGAATTGGTTGGTGAATTCCCTGAACTTCAAGGGATTGCAGGTACTTACTATGCACGTCTTGAAGGCGAAAATGATGAAGTAAGCGAGGCTTTAGGTGAGCAATATCTTCCTAAGTTTGCTGGTGATGTTTTACCAAAAACTAAGACAGGTACGACTATTGCCCTTGCGGATCGTTTAGATACGCTCACTGGTATTTTCGGTATCGGTCAAGCACCGACAGGTTCTAAAGACCCGTTTGCATTACGTCGTTCTGCAATTGGTATTTTGCGTTTAGTGACTGAAAACAATCTTGATGTTTCAATTGAAGAACTCATCAAGCTTGCTTTAGCTGCTTATGGCGATGTGATTAAAGATCATGCCAAGACTTTGGCCGATGCAGTTGCATTCCTTGAAGGTCGTTATCGTGCGAAGTATGAAGACCAAGGCGTAGAAGTGGATGTAATTCAAGCAGTTCAAGCGCTTTCTCCTAAATCACCTTTAGATTTTGATAAGCGTGTCAACGCGGTAAATCATTTCCGTGACTTGCCTGAAGCTGCTGCACTAGCTGCTGCGAATAAGCGTGTCGCAAATATCTTGGCGAAAGAAGCTGCGCCTACAGGTGAAATCGTTGAATCTAAATTAGTTGAAGATGCTGAAAAAGCGCTTTATACGGAGATTCAAAATCTTCTTCCAGTAGTTCAACCGCTTTTGGCTGCGAAAGATTATACTGAAGCGCTTTCTAAATTGGCTGCTTTACGTGCGCCGATTGATGCATTCTTTGATAATGTCATGGTCATGGCAGAAGATGCTGAGTTGAAAGCCAACCGTTTACGCATCCTTGCGCAGTTGCGTGGTTTGTTTACGGCTGTAGCTGATATTTCGGTGTTACAACACTAAGCTAAATTATTGAAATAAAATAAAAACCCTGCTTAAATAAGTGGGGTTTTTTTATTATGTAAAACCATAAAATTAGTTATTAAGAGAAAAAAGGGGGATTAAATGGCTGATTCAAGCTTAACAGAACGTAAAATTATGGAAGTCTTAGAATGGACTTACGATAAAGTACTTACGGGTGGTATGGGAATCGATTCAGCTCAAGATTTAGCAGATTCTTATCTAAAAGAAAACGGCTCTTTAGAGAATAAAATCAATTCATTAATTAGATGGCAAAATACCAAATCTGCAACATCAGGATTTCTTACAGGAATCGGTGGCTTAGCAACAATGCCTGTAGCTGTTCCTGCTAATTTTGCTAGCGTTATGTTTGTTCAAATTAGAATGGTTGCTGCTATTGCCCATATGTGTGGCTATGATATTAAAGATGATCAAGTAAAGACCTTCGTTTATGCATGTCTAACAGGCAATGCAATAAAAGATATGTTAAAAGATGTGGGTATCATTGTTGGCTCAAAATTAACAAGAAAAGCAATTGAGGGCATTTCTGGTAAAATGCTTATCGAAATTAATAAACGTGTCGGGTTCCGTTTATTTACAAAATTTGGAACAAAAGGCGTTATAAATTTAGGTAAAGCTATTCCTTTAGTGGGAGGTGTCATAGGTGCTAGCTTTGATGGTATTTCAACTAATATTGTAGGGAATACAGCTCGAGATTTATTTTTCCATAATCAATCTTCAAAAAGATCAACAATTATTGATCTAAACTAGCTTATATGTTGCATAAAATAACTAAATCTTTTCTATATATTTATGCAACATTTATAACTTTTTGATACGAATAAACCACTATCTCTTTTCACATTACTATTGATTCACTAACTAATTTTTACATCTCACTAAACATAAAAAATAGACTCACAATAAAAAATGAAATTATTAACATTTTTATACAGTTAAAATATATATTCACTAGATAATCAATTTTTAAACGTAACTATAATGGCATAACTTTACATGAAGCATTTAAATTTTTCTTTTATCATTACTACAGTCATTGCCCTCACCGCTTGTTCAACCACACCTACAAATCCAAACTTACCTGTTGTTTTAGAACAACACAAAAACATCTCGGCTGAACCCACAACTAAACACAATCTTGCACGTTTGATTAAGCAAAAAGACAACTGCGTGATCGAATTTATAGGCAACTTTGAAACAGGCAAAGCCACAGAACATTGGATCTTTAAAGGTGATCAACTCATTTCCGCATTTTCAAATGTAAATGCCGAAGTAGAAAATAAACAAACCGTTTTCGACATTCAAGATAATGAAAAACTGAAAAATTTTGCAGCCTTACAAAAGAATTTTAAAGCAACAAACTTAGAAAAATGCCAATAATCATGACAGAACTACTTTAAATTAAAGCTTTGAAGTAGTTCTTTTTCCATTCATCTTTAAAACATAAAGAATTGGATAGAACCACAAAAATAGCGCAAATATTCCCACGACAAAAATCACAAAAAATGGGGGTATAACATCTCGAATTTGATCATAAATTTTCATTAAACCCAAAGTATCTGTATTAAGTAATACCCCAATCATTAAAAATAAAATCATATGAGGAACAATAAGATGAACTATTCTTAATGATAAAAACTGATAAAATTTTACAAACCACAAGCTCGGTATTAAATAAATGAATAGTACGATCAACCTGATCATCCACGTTAAAATTTGATGACCAAGGCTTAAAGAATATTCCCCACCACAACCACAGGCAAAACTCGGTTGTAAAAATAAAATCGGGAGAATTAGCCAAAATATATTTAAATATTTAATTTTTATCATTTTTAATTTCTCAATGATCTTCTTCTACATGTAGACTATACAATATCTTTGTTTTTACTCTGTATTACTTTGCTTACAGAGCCGATGTCACTACTTTTTTCACAGTATGATGCTGAGTAAACACGTTATTGATCTACACATATATGAAGGAATGAGTCACAATGAAAAGTATTAAAATTTTGTCTTTTGCTACTGCCATTTTGGCAACATCTTCAATTTATGCAGAAACAAAAACACCTGCACCTTATGGTGACAACCCAAATATTTTCAAAGTATTAGCACATAAAACAGGTGAAAAAATTCAAAATACTGCTGAGCGTGTAGGTGCTGCTGCTGAACGTGGTGTAGAAAAAATTAAGCCGAAAGTAGACAATGCATGGGAAGAAACAAAAACCTTTACAGAACAACAGACTGAACGTGCAAAAACAGGTGTACAAAAAGGTGCGGAAAAAGTGACAGAAACCGCCAATAACACTCGTGACGCTATAGTGGGAACAAATCAGGGCACAGTTCCTATTGAACGTGGTCGTTTGAGTCAATCCTCATCAACGACCACGACCCAACAAGCAACATCAACACAAGTTGCAAATACAGCCGCTCAAACAACACCCTTAGAAACAACGACATCTACTGTGCCTCTTGCTCATGTTGCAAAGACCATAGATCCAACCCAACAAAATGGAACAGCACCTGAAGAACCAGAGATTTCTTTTAAATCACTGCCACTACCACAGGCAAGCAGCACAACAGACTCAACTCAACCTTCAGCCCAAAAAGAAGATATTCCACAATAAACGTGCACGCTAAATTTGGGCTTGGAGCATCAGTCATATTCATTCGCCAAGCCCTGATCTGTGCAGCATATAATGACGATATATCATGATGAAAATTTCTGCGTAGAACTTGGCTATTTTCACTGCTTTTATTTTAATCATATTGTAATTTTATGTAATATTAATATAACAAATAGACTATAAAAATAAAAAAAAACATTTGAAATATAAAAGTTATTTTTTAAAAACAATGCTTTAACCATAATGTCTATTTTTGTGGTCTTGTTGTATCCAAGATGTATAACTTTCATTTCTTTTTTACATTTATCAATCACTTAGTTTTAATATTTCGGCCTTATTACTGGGGTACAATCGGTACTCCTCACCTTTGAGGAATGTCATTTATGAAAACCATAAAAACAACGATCATCGCTGCAAGTATTTTGGCTTGTACACCTGTTTTTGCTGAAACAACTGCTGTAACTCAAGTAAAAGTAGACGCTGTGGCTAAAGCGGATGCTGCGGCTAAAGCAAAAGATACCGTAATCACTAAAACGGTTGAAACTAAAGATGTGGCAAAAGATAAAATTGTGCATGCAACCGATGCGACTGCAACTAAAGCGACTGAAGTAAAAGATGCTGTCGTGGCTAAAACGGTTGAAACTAAAGATGTGGCAAAAGATAAAATTGCGCATGCAACCGATGCAACTGCAACTAAAGCGCCTGAAGTAAAAGATGCTGTCGTGGCTAAAACAGTTGAAACTAAAGATGTGGCAAAAGATAAAATTGCGCATGCAACCGACGCAACTGCAACAAAAGCGACTGAAGTAAAAGATGCTGCTGTTGAAAAGTCTGTTGAAGCAAAAGAGTTTGTTGTAGAAAAAGCAGAACAGACCAAAGACGTCGTCAAAGAACAATCTGAAAAAACTCAAGGTTTTTTCTCTAGAACATGGGAAAAAACCAAAAAATTCTTCCGTGGTGAAGAAAAAAAAGCTGCTGAACATGCAACAAAAACAGGTGCTTAATGTTTAGCAATCTATTTTAAATACTTTTCAAATCCCTCATTGATTGAGGGATTTTTTATGATTAATGCGAATAAAAAATTAATTCACTTGTCGAATTACATTGCCATTTATAAATGCTTTTAAATTTTCAGTCAGTTGACTCACGATGCGCTGCCTTGCATCCACACTGCCCCATGCACTATGTGGGGTAATTATTAAATTTGGAATATCTTCTCCCAACAAAACATTGCCTTGTGTTGGTGGTTCAACAGTTAAAACATCCGTTGCAGCCCCTGCGATTTGCCCTTGTCGCAGTGCATTTGCCAAGGCCTGTTCATTAACAATACCACCACGAGCACAATTAATTAGAAAAGCAGAATTTTTCATTAATTCAAACTCTTTTGCCCCAATTAAATCACGGGTTTGTTCGGTTAAAGGGCAATGTAAAGTTAAAAAATCTACCTGTGGCAATAATTCAGCCAAGGCAATACGACTTGCATCCATCTTACGATTAGGCAATGCAGCGAGTAAAACACGCATGCCAAATGCTTCTGCTAAACGTGCAACAGCTTGACCCAGTTCACCATAGCCCACGATCCCTAAGGTTTTACCTGATAATTCAACAATAGGAAAATCCAGCAAACAAAAAATTGGGGAATTATTCCACTGACCTTGCTTAACTGCACGATCATATTGAATTAAAGAAGTTGCCAATGCCAACATCAGCGCAAGTGTATGTTGTGCCACAGCAGCAGTGCCGTAACCCTGACAATTACACACCACAATGCCGTGTTGTTTCGCTTGCACAAGGTCAACATTGTTTGTCCCTGTCGCAGAGATCAAAATTAATTTCAAATTTTTAGCTTGTTGAATATGCTCAGCCGCAAGCACCACTTTGTTACTGATCACTACATCGACATCTTGAATACGTTCAAGCAGTTGTTCAGGTGTCGTCGATGTATATAATTTAAAATCATCAAAATAGGACTTTAAATCATTAAAATTTAAGTCATTTTTATCTAATGATGAATAATCTAAAAATACACCTTTCATGGCTATCCCTGCACAAATTAATCAATAAACGATTGAAATTTACCATAATTTATCTATAAAAACTGCTTTATTCATATGACTATGGTCGCTCTGGATCTAATACAAAGTCATTATTTTTTAAGGAAAATAAATAGCTAATCGCAATCCGATAAGCTTCTTGAATAATGGCTTCAGAAATATAATTTTCTGTGTAATACCCATGCTTCATACAGGTAAACACCAATTCCATCAGAATAGTCAAAGCATCAGGTTCTTGGGGTACATAACTATCGACTTGAATCATTTCCAATGCCTTACGTACACTGGCACTGACCTTTTTTAGCTCAACTTGATATTCCATATAAGCTTGACGAGTAAAAGGTCCACTTAAAATAATTAAACTCGCCACTTCAGAATCATTAAAAAAATCGGCGGTGGTTCGGATCATACTCGCAGAAAGTTTTTTGCCATAGTCTTCAATGGAAGATTGCGGATGTTCACTCAGCACTGAGATTGCGGCCTGCCCAATTCTTGTTACTAACTCATTTAAATGCAGCAATGCAATATGTCGAAGTAGATCATATTTGCTGGGAAAGAACTGATAAATACTGGTACGAGGAATACCCACCGCATTGGCAATTTCAGGAATCGAAATCCGCTCAATGCCGACTGCAAGTAATAATTCTTGGGTTTTTTCAATCACCATCTGCATACGTTTCTGGGTACGCTCTTGCTTAGGCTGCACTGCTTTTTTTCTTATTTTTTTCAAAACTGATGTCGCCTGTGCCTTAATCATACTTAGCCCTTATTTTATCATCTCAATATCCACACATTTATGTTGAATATCGAACAGCCAATCCCTGACTTGTATTTCACATCATTCTCTATTTTTCATTTTGTAACGATTGAAATTGCAATAAAAATTTAAATGAATTTGATGAAATATAACACAGTATCTGAACAATAAGAGACTTTTCATCAGTATCAGACTTAAATTTGTTTTTGTGCCTGATTTATTGCATATTTAAATCTTCATTTGTTGGGTCAGACAAAAATGTTCAATGTACACTGTTTTGCAAAGATTCAGTTTGGATTCAGCATGTGCTGTATGTATCTATTCAGTTCTTTTTGTCAGGCTGATACCACACTACAAATAATTGAAAATGTTGAACAATACTCATCAACTGAAGGAAATGCTATACGACTTTCCAAACTCAAACAAGGCTGTAAAATCGAAGCGCTATTTTTTGGTGAAACAGGCAAAATTAAAGAAAATTATCTGTTTCAACAGCAACAATTAAATTATGCGGCACGTTATGAATATCGCTATACCGATGGTGGTTTAACCAATCTATCGGAAAATAAAGGTCATTTTACAACTCAACACCAGCGTATTGAGTTAAACCCTCAAGCACCGCAAACACTCGCCGACTTTCAGGAATATCGATCTTTATTTTCACGCATGGAATTAAACAAATGTCGCTAGATAATGCTGTATTTTTCAGTCTCTTGCACACTTTCAGCATCAAAATAACAATTTCCAGCTTCATCACAACGCATATATAGATTTTTATAGCTCAACACATAAAAATCTGCACATTTTTTAATGACAATTGGGTTCATATCCATCGACAAAGCATCATCACATTTGAATAATTTGGTCACACGGCGATCATTCATACAGATCAAATAGGTCTGTTTTTTCACTTCGATTTCAACTAAACCCGTGTGTTCAACACTCAAAGGAATAATATATTTTCCATTTACATCAATCACTTGCTGATTATAGCTTTCAAGTTTTTGGGTAATAACATTAAATACAATGATATTGCCAAAACAGTCCTGTAACTGAGTTTTTTCTTCAAAAGGCAAGTTCACTTGAATACCAAGCTTTTGTAAATCTTGCTCATCGACACGTTTATTGGTCAGTAAAATACGGGTGATGGTCTGTTTTAAATTGGTATCAAAAAAAGTGCTATCGAGTTGTAAATCAACCCCTTTTAATATTTTTCCTAACGCTTCATTATGCGTACCTAACAAATGCGCAATCACACTGCGATAGTAAAATTTACTGTTCTTTTTGACTTCACGAATTTGCTTATAAAAATAAGTCTGATCATAAGGATGTTCAATAAAGTCATGTAATAAAGCAGAGTTTGCTAAAACCGCAATGGCATCATGTCCTGTATAAGGCAAATGCAAGGTATGTAATTGTGGAATCAGTGGTTTTATTTTTAAATAATGCTCTTTGTCATTTTCAAAATACGGATCGTAAACAATAATATATTCACAATTTTCGACAATATCCTGTGGCTGAATCCGCATATCTGCATTTAATTTGGCATCATAAAAGTCGGTATAACGTTTATCTTCAACTTCATTCGGGTCGATTGAATATTGTGGCACCATCGCCACGACACGTGTCATTTGTAATGGTTTTGAATATTTAATTGCAGCATAGCCACCCATTGAGCCGCCATACCCCACGATTTTTTTAAATTGTTTTAAAATCGGTTGTAACTGTTCAAGTAAAGCCAACATGCTTGACATAGGAAACCATGACTTTTGTTTTGGCATGATACCAACCATACTATAGTCATATTTCATCAATGATTTTTCAGCATTAATCGACAAGCCTTTGGCACGTGTAATCAAATCACCAAATGACAAAACCAAAGTGTCAGTTGTGCCTTGTAAGTAAATTGCTCGAATATGATCGTCTTCAAAAATGATTTGCTTGTCCATTGCAATACCGAAAAACGGCTCTCTTATCTTTCGTTAAAATTAAATAAATAGATAACTTGCCTATTCATCGTATCAAGTGTCATATTTTATAGAGTCTGCACAGATAAAAAAGCGCAAAATATGACACATTCTCTACATCCTGCTGCACAGAAAGGCTTTAGTTCTGCTGCTGAACTATATCAACAAGTACGTCCAAATTATCCATCTGAAATTGTTAATTGGCTAATTGATGAGCTGAAAATTCAATCCAACTCGACTGTGGTTGATTTAGGTGCAGGAACAGGTAAGTTTTTGCCTTATTTAAAGCAAGCAAGCTCGCAAATTATTGCGGTAGAACCTGTGGCAGAAATGCTTACTCAGTTACATCTTGCTCATCCCGATGTCCAAACATTACAAGCAAAAAGTGATGAGATCGCACTGGCTTCAGCAAGTGTTGATGCCATTTTATGTGCTCAATCCTTTCATTGGTTTGCCAATATCGAGAGCTTGAATGAAATTTACCACATCTTAAAACCCGAAGGACATTTAGGCTTAGTGTGGAATCAGCGCGATGAAAATGTACCCTGGGTTAAAGCATTAGCCGACTTAATTGCTCCCTTTGAAGGAAATACACCTCGTTATCATCGTGGCGATTGGCAACACGTCTTTGAACATCAATTTTTATTTCAGCTCGAAAGTTTAAAATTATTTTCACAAATTCATAAAGGAACAGTTGAAAATGTGGTCAGTAAACGATTATTGTCAACGAGCTTTATTGCTGCTATGCCTTCCACACAACAGCAACAGCTAAAACAACAATTTGAAGCTATTATATTAGAACATACAGGCAAATATGCAGATGACGAAATCGAGTTTCCTTACGTCACTTATGCTTATCACTTTAAAAAGCAAACCCAATGAATATCTTAAGGAGTTTTAGTTTCATGCACCTCTTACGTCCCTTGGCTTATATTTCAGTCCTCCTAAGCGCTGTTCTGATTGGTGCATGTTCATCACAAAATGATAAGAATACAGAACAATCAACAGATAAAACCCAACAAAGTTCTGAAGCGGTCATGAAAGAACTCAAAACTAAGCCGATTCAAAATTTTCCAAGTACACCTAAAGATGCAGCCGACATTACTTTACTTGATGAATATCAAGAAAAGTTCGATGCCATGAATGAAGCTTTAGAGGCTGATTTAGAAAAAATGGATGCTGAAGGCACATTGACTGAGGAAATTGACCAACAACGTAAACGAGATAGCATCCAATCTGCTTTAAATATGCTCAAAGAGTTAGATTTAAAAACTGAACAAGGTCGCTATATTCAAGGTTTGCTCTATCAATATTGGGAAAATCAAGCCAAAGCCTTTGACAGTAAAATGCAAACGAAGGATCAAGCGAATAATCCTGCTGAATCTGTCCGTGGTATGAGTGATTTGCTGAGTGCAGAAGCACAGTTAGATCATTGGAAAACCAAAACAACCCCATAAACATTTAATAAGAGATTGAAAATTTGCTTTCA
This sequence comes from Acinetobacter sp. 251-1, assembly GCF_030329305.1. Classification (NCBI taxonomy): domain Bacteria; kingdom Pseudomonadati; phylum Pseudomonadota; class Gammaproteobacteria; order Moraxellales; family Moraxellaceae; genus Acinetobacter; species Acinetobacter sp. 251-1. The sequence continues at coordinate 18,276 of NZ_JACANS010000016.1, forward strand.
AGAGCAAGCTGCTGAGATCGATCCCAGCAGCTTTATGTTATGTATTTCAGAAATACGCAGGATATTGAACTTTCTACCCAGTTCTCCCATCATTTTTTTTGATTTTAAATATTCTGCTTTTCAACCCACTGAATTGAGTCGACTCGAATCAATTTACATGCGCCATCGCCAATTCCAGTCCAATCTAGGGCTGACTTCCAAACCAAGTCTTTATCATTAATCTGCACTAAATCTCCCGTTAAACGGACGAGATCACCTCGTTTAACTTTCTTAATTTCTTGGGCAATTTTGGGATTGGCAGGAATAATATGCATATTACTCACCATTTGCGTTGCCAGTTTTGGCGGCACAGGTGGACGTGCCATTTTCCAATTCAAATAACGATCATATTGGTTAATTGAAATCTGCCGAGCAATTTCAGGTTCAGTAAAAATGCCACGTGTGACTGCATAATCGATGGGTGAAAATTTGGCTTGTTCATCATCTTGATATTCTTTCGAACCTAAAATACGAAACTCACCATGAAAGGGTTCAAGTACAGAGATGCGTTGATCTTTAATAATCGGCGCTAATCCATTAGCAATATTATATTCAGCAGATTGAGATGCATTCACAGATGCTGAACATAATGCCAAAACTGCTGCGCACCATAAATTCCGTGTCATATTCTTCACCTTCAACATCTCTTTTGAACGATTTCTTCAGTATCAGTATCGCTGATGAAAATTAAAATAAAATTTAAGTAACAAAATATAGAAATTTTGTCACTTGTTTGTCTTATATTTAAGTCTATATTTTCGTTACACTATTTTTTTAATAATAAAACTGTGAAAGCAATGATTTATAAATTTTATCAACAACGTATTTTTCCATATTTACTCAATCACATTATGCAAACCCCAAGTATGATGAAAGCACGTGCAGAGCTACTCAGAAAAGTGCATGGCCGTGCTTTAGAAATTGGTTTTGGGACAGGTCTAAATTTACCCTTTTACCAAGTCGAAGAACTCATCGCCTTAGAACCCAATGCTGATATTTATCAGTTGGCACAAAAACAGGTTTTAAATACTCCTTTTCATGTCCAGCACATTCAAGCCAGTGCTGAAAAACTACCTTTTGCTGACCATTCTTTAGATCATATTGTCAGTACATGGACGATGTGTAGTATTGCCCATTTAGAACAAGCTTTAGCTGAAATTTATAGGGTGCTGAAACCTGAGGGAACTTTTCATTTGGTTGAACATGTGCAATATCACGATCATCCAACCCTGAAAAAATTGCAAAACTTACTCACCCCTGTACAAAAAGTCATTGCAGATGGTTGTCATTTAAACCGCAATATTGAACTGTATTTATCCAATGCAAACTTTAAATTTGTCGAAAAATATTATTTTGATGCCGATGACCTACCCAAAGTAGGATGCCGTATGTTGTTGGCACGTGTACAAAAAGCCTAGCTCAATTTGCATTTTCTAATCATCAAAATCGATGCGAATGGTTTCAAAACGCACTCGCCCTGCTCGGATGGCTTGGGCAATAGCGTGTTGCCCCTTTGTCAAACGTGCGCCCCCACTTTTGATATCAATCAGTACGATTTCAATATCTTCAGCCGCACCTTCATCATCACGAAATGCACTATACCCATCAAAGACGACATAATCGATGGGATCGCCTAAGAACTTGGCATCACTGGGTAAATATTGAAATTGTGGCATGATGGGTGCGAGTTGCTCTGCCATTTTCCCTTTTAAAACTGCACGACTGGTATTTACACTGCGTTTTTTTGCCTCAGCTAAAGCCTGCTGATGTTCAAGTTCTAACTCGGCAATATAACGCTCATATTCTGCTTTGATTTTTCCATTTCGTGTACTGGACAGCACCCATGTTGTTAAAACAATGCCGATACATGCACCAAGCAACATTGCCATCCACAGCGACATAATGAGTTCCTATCTATCATTGATTGGGCTTAAAATTAAGCTTAGGTTTTGTAAAATAATTTTCAATGTAAACAACTCTAAGACTTTTGTCATCTGTAACCTATCACTTTAAAAATAATGCTAAGCTAGTGGCAGGACGGGTTGGGTGAATCAATGAAAACTATGAAAACAATTCTCATTGCAAATCAAAAAGGTGGCTGCGGAAAAACCATTACTGCGATTACACTCGCATCTGCGCTTGCACAAAAAGGCTATAGCGTGGCACTTGCCGATGCGGACAATCAAAAATCTGCCTTGCAGTGGTTAAAACAGCGACCAAACGGTGCCAATGAAATTCAAAGCTTAGATTGGCGTCATGAAAAGTCGATTGGAGATGCGCCAAAAAATTTACAATATTTAATTATTGATGCGCCTGGGGCTCTGACAGGTGCACATGCTGAACAACTCATTAGTGAATGTCATGCCATCGTCACGCCCTTACAACCCTCCTTTTTCGACATCGACAGCACCAAACGTTTTTTAAAGCATATTCAAGAGATTAAGCGTATTCGTAAGGGTAAAGTTGATATTTTACTGCTTGCCAATCGTGTTAAACCCAACAGTGCTAGTGCTAAAGATATTCAACAGTTTTTTGAAAAAATCGAACAGCAACCTGTGGCTTGGATCTCTGAACGCAGTGCTTATGGGCAACTGGCCATGCAAGGCTTATCTATTTTTGATAAAAATCAAAAGAATTTTGTCCAAATTCAAATGCAATGGCAACCGCTGTTGGATGCCTTAATCGATGATCCGAGTGATTGGTTCTAAATAGATCATGGTCAGCATTTTCAAAAATAATATTTCAGGCGGTGCATTTAACATTGCCTGAGGCTATTTTTCAGTTAATATGAACTATACGATAATTAATTAATTTCGAGAAATTCGTGTCCGATTTCACTTCCACTTTACAGCGTGTGCTTTTATTTGGTTTATTATTTATCCTGGTTTTTTTAGGTTTTGATATTCTCAAATACTTTATTGTTCCTGTGTTATGGGCGTGTATTATTGCCTATATGACATGGCCGCTGTATAAACGCATTTTGCGTATGTGTGGTGAAAACCGTCCGAGTCTGAGCGCCTCAATCATGATCACTATGGTGGTTTTGGTGATTGGTATTCCTTTGATTTTTGGTATTTTCATGTTGCAACATGAAGGTCGAAATTTATATTTTGATATTCAACGTCAACTGTCTTCAGGACATCTTGATGTGCCTGATGTCTTACGTCAACTACCAATTATTGGTAAAGAAATTTCTCGCATCGTCCGTGATATCAATGAAAATCCAAGCAGCATTTCACAAAATATCGGCGTTTGGATTCAGGGGCATCTTAATTACGGTAAATTTGTTCTGAGTGAAATTTCGAAAAATTTGGTGAAACTTTGTTTTGCCATTATGTCGTTATTCTTCTTTTATCGTGACGGACAAACCATTTTACAACAAGTCAGTAAAGCCTTAGAAATGGTCATCGGTCCACGTATCCATCATTATTTAGATACGATTTCTGAAACCACACGTGCAGTTGTCTATGGGGTAGGTTTAACTGCGGTTGCTCAATCCTTACTTGCAGGCGTAAGCTATTTTGTGGCGGGTGCACCCAACCCTATGGTATTGACCATTATCACCTTTTTAATGGCACTCATTCCTTTTGGTCCACCGTTGGCGTATGGAGCCGTCTCACTTTGGCTGTTCTCTAAAGGCATGACCATTGAAGCAATTGGGGTCATGGCATGGGGAGTGTGTATTGTGAGTACAGCAGATAATGTCATCCGTCCGTTGGTTATCTCTGGTGCAACCCAAATTCCTTTTTTATTGATCATGTTTGGTGTTTTAGGTGGCTTAGCGAGTTTCGGTTTAGTTGGTTTATTTATCGGCCCTGTGATTTTAGCGGTGTTATTGGCGATTTGGCGTGAATGGTTACATGAAACCCATGAAGCACAACAAGTCCCTGATGCAACCATGGCTTATGACATTGAGAACAATGATTTCAAAGCACCGAAGTAAATATTTTTCATTTATAAATATTTACATTCAAACACTTATTTTCTACTGTGCAATACACCGTATTTTGTTTGAATAATGCAATAAACAACAAAACATAGGATGCTTGTGCATGTTATCTCATCAGATTTTTAAATTCACGGCGTTATCTGTATTGCTTAGTTTGACTACTGTTGCTTGTACAACCACATCAATCACTTCTGCAAAAAAGGCAGCACATGAAACTGTGGATGTACATGCCGTCAGTGCGGAAGGAATTGGTGAAAAAATTGGTACTATTCAATTAGAAGACAGCACGCAAGGTTTAAAAATTTCAACTGATCTCACGCAACTTCCTTCCGGCTTTCATGGTTTCCATATTCATGAAAAAGGTTCATGTGAAGCTGCCGAAAAAGATGGGAAAATGGCTGCTGCATTGGCTGCGGGTGGGCATTTCAACCCAACACAAGCCACCGGTCATGGCACACCCAATGATGGGCATTTAGGGGACTTACCTGTGCTTAATGTCGATACAGAAGGTCATGCTAAAACCACGGTCTATGCGCCTCGTTTAAAACTTGCAGACGTTCAAGGCTTAGCCATTATGGTTCATGCAGGGGGTGACAATTATTCTGACCATCCAAAACCATTAGGCGGTGGTGGTGATCGTATTGCTTGTGGGGTAATTTAAGATTTTTTAAATCTACGAACACAATAGCGCAACTGTGGATAAATTCAGATTTATTCACAGTGGCTCAAACTTATCCTCAGAAGCAATCCTCCCATCAAATCTGCACATTTTTGTAGTGAATCGTTCTTAGAAATTGACAATAAATTAAAATAATATCAGGCTAATCCTTACCCTTTCTGTTCAATGTCAGTCTATTCCTGTGAATCATTTTTCAATCCATCTACACGCTTTTAAATCAAATTCGATTCTGATCTATTGCCTACAGATGTTGATTGTATTAAGTGGAACAACGCTAGGATTATATTTTTTAGATTTGAAATATTTGATTGTGCCTGTGACCTTAGGTGCAATTGCAACAGCACTCACCGATTTTGATGATCGACTCAGTATTCGTCTCAGAAATTTGATCTATGTAGCGATTTTATTTTTTAGTGTGAGCAGTATTTTAGAGTTTTTATCTCCGTATAAATTTCTCTTTTTAATTTATTTATCGCTTTCGAGTGGGCTATTTATACTCATGGGTGCATTGGGGCAACGTTATGCCACCATTTCATTTGGCACTGTACTTCTGTCCATCTACACCATGTTTGGTTTGGGTGAATACGGTCAATGGTACGACCAGCCTAGCTATTTTGTATTGGGGGTTGCATGGTATGGCATGAGCTCGATTATTTTTTATTTACTCAAACCCACACAAGCTTTACAAGATAATTTAGCCAATAATTTTCAATCGCTTGCGAACTTACTTTTGACAAAATCTAAACTCTTTGACCCAGACAATCAAGACAATGTCGAACAGCTCTTATATGATTTGTCCTTACAAAACAGCATTGTTGTACAACAACTGAATTTTACCAAAGCCTCTTTACTCACGCGTTTAAAAGCCTCTCGTGCCAATAAAAATACAATTTATTGGCTAAATTTATACTTTTTAGCACAAGATATTCATGAGCAAGCAACCTCGAATTATTTGCATTATGAACATATTCAGCACAATTTTAGTCGTACAGATTTAATTTATCGGATTCAGAAAAATATTGTCTTGCATGCAGAAAATTGTCAACGCTTGGCACATGCTATTGTTCAACAAGAAAATTTTTCAATTACGCCTAAAAACACCACCGCTCTACACAATCTAGAACACTCTATGCATGAATGGATTGTGGAAAATCCACGTAATCTTGAAGTGAAAAATCTACAACTCATCCTGCGCAATTTAAAAAATGTCCAAGAACAATTTCATAATTTAAGTATTGAGCAAGGCAATTATCAGCAAAGTTATAGTGAACATCAGGATAATTTAAATTTATTGGATGATGATATTCATGGTATGCATGATTTATGGTTGAAAATTCAACCTCATTTCACGCCGAATTCTGCCCTATTTCGACATGCAGTACGGATCGCCTTTGTCTTTGCTGTCGGCTATAGCATTTCGTTGTTACCCTTTGCTAAAAATGGCTATTGGATTTTATTGACCAGTTTATTTGTCTGTCAAATCAGTTATTTTGCCACCAAAAGCCGTTTGCAACTGCGCACCTTAGGTACTGTTTTAGGTGTGCTTTTAGGCATTCCAATTTTATATTTTGTACCTAGTGTTGAAGGTCAATTGGTGCTTACCATCATTTTTGGTGTGTATTTCTTTTATTTACGTTCCAAAAAATATGCCATAGCCACTTTAATGGCAACCTTAATGGTGTTATTGATTTTTAATCTCAAAGGTGCCGGCTATGCGATTATTTTACCGCGTATCATCGACACGATTTTAGGCTGTTTAATCGCATGGTTTGCTGTCAGTTTTATTTGGCCGGATTGGAATTTTCGTAATATTTCCAACAATATCCGCAAAAGTAGTCAGGCAACATTGAACTATTTTGATGCAATCGTGTCACAGTACCAACACGGTAAAAATAACAGTGTGGAATACCGTCAAGCTCGACGCTTTGCACATAATGCACAAATCGAACTGTCGAGTATGATTTCAAGTTTAAGTACTGAACCCAATCCCAATCAGGACTTGATCCACACCGCTTTTCGGTATTTGGTTTATAGTCATAGCCAACTCAGCTATGTATCTGCATTGGGTACACATCGCACACAGGTCAATGATGCACAAGTTTTAGAGCTCATGTTATGGTGTAAAGCTACCTTACATCATGCCTTAATTCAACAACACCCCTTAGATGAGCTGATCATTCAGGAGAAATTACAAGAAATTAAACAATTCACTGAGCAAGAAAACCTATCCGATGATTTATTATTAGCACTAAAACAAATCAGTTTGTTATTGGAAACTTTACCTGAATTATTGAAGCTCAAAATGACGTTATTAAAACTTGAAATTAAATAAAAACATTGAATTTCAAGCGCATCAAATTCACTTTATACTGAACAAATTAAGTCAATTTTCGGATTAAAACCAAGCCAATAACTTGGTTTTATTTTCAATAAATTCAATTATTTAATATATTTTATTATTGATGTTTTATTTTGCTTTCAAGCATTAATCCGTTACACTGAATATTCATTCTCATTTTATGCAGTGACCATGAATATCAAAACCTTAAGACTTGTTGGACTCCTCGAAGGCATTTCATTTTTATTGTTATTATTCATTGCAATGCCGATGAAATATATGTTTGATAACCCTATTTTAGTGAAATATGTCGGCATGGGGCATGGCGTACTGTTCATTTTATTTTTAGTGGTTTTATTTGTGGTCTGTGAAAAGCAAAAATGGTCGATTAAAATGTTTATTTTAGGACTAATTGCTTCGATTTTACCGTTTGGACCTTTTGTCTTTGATCATAAACTCAAGAAATTAGCGCAATAAAATCCTTTCTTCCTTATGTTTTCTCTGCTTAATCGATCTAAAAAATCTCTCTTCAAAACATCCCTTCTCACAGGAGGGATGAAAGAGAGCTCATTTTAAAAGCCCTCTCCCTAAAACTAAAATAAGCTTTTAAAACTCACCTTTTGCCTGACGTTGTTGCATGATTTCTTTTAATAATTTACGCGGAATGGTAAACCATAACGCGATCAAGATAAAACATGCCAAAGCATATGCCCATAAATCAAAATGTGCATACATGATACGAATAAACTCAATCACAAAGAAAAAGATAAACATCATCAACACTGAAACTGCCGCAGCAACCGTTCCTTTAGACACATCTGATGCCATCAATGCAAAACGGTAGAGTACTGAAAAGCTAATCCCTTCACCAAAGCTAACCAAAGTCATGCCTAAAATGACACAGTAGAGAAAATATTCACGCCAAATCACTCCCAGTAAGATGATTGCAGTTCCTAACAGCATCAGCGGTAAGCCCATTAAAACTGTTTTACCTAAGGCTAAACGGTCAATGATTTTAATCAGGACAAGATTACCCACAATTAAACCGCCCAACACAGGAAACTGAGCCAAGCCATATTGCAGACTACTGAGTCCTAACTCCTCAACCAACATGACAGGTGAAAGCGCAATCCATAACATCAATGGCATCGCCACCATAGGCAAACCTAAAGTCATGCCAATAAAAGTTCTATTTTTCAGGACTTTTTTATAATCATCCCAGATATAACGCAAAGGCTGCTTAGGAATACTCACTTTAGACTCAGGCATTTTGGCTTTTAAACCAAACCAACTCAAACATGCAAAAAAGGCAATTCCAATAAAACCCCAGTGCCAAGACACATGGTCAATCAGAAAAGCCCCTAAAACAGGTCCAATTAAAGGTGCAAGCAAAGAGATATTTGCCATGAGAGCCATGACTTTAATCGCATCACGCTCTTCAAAGGTTTCTTGAATTGCGGCATAACCCACTGCTGCAATGACCGATAAACCAAAACCCTGTAAAAAGCGTAGGGCTAAAAAGCTTTCAATATGATGTGTGAATAAAATGAGTACGCAGGTCATCACAAAGAAAATTACACCTGCCAACAGGACTTTTTTACGTCCTAAACGGTCTGATAAGGGACCCAATAAGCATGCGACACAGGCCCCTCCCAACAAATAAAAAGACATGGATGAAGGTGCCCAAGTGCTGCTGACACCAAACTCTTTAGTAATGGCTAACATCGCAGGTTGTACTAAATCATTACCGATATAGACTGAAAATTCGAACAAAACTAACGCCAATGGGAACATGAATGTTGCACGGCTCAAAGTCGTCATCTGCTCTTTTTGCATTACATTGTGTGCATTATTTTGCATTGTTTTCTACAGATCATAATGGCTTGTAGGTCTATGCTTATTTTTCAGTAAATAAACGTCAGCCCAATGACAAGCACTGAGAATTTAAAATAAATTGAGATTTGCTTTAATCAAGCGAGATCAACACCGTATTCACAAGGTGTCTAAATCAAGTCAAAATAGAAAATAGAGTGAGATAGGTCTGCGTCAATGTTCACTTGAGTCCTACAGACTCACGTTGAAACAGAGTACAACCAAACGCAGAATGTTGAGTGTAACACAGGCTTTTTTTGAGTGAAAGTTATCCATTTGTTATGAAGCTAGCGTATTGACGATTGCTGAATAAATCTCCCATTTTTCAGATCGTCATAAGCCTGTAAAATTTCTGTGTAAGTATTCATCAAAAAAAACCTTTGGCCTTGACCGGTTCATTTATAGTAATGGTGCAGCACTGAGCAATAAAAATTTACTGTCATCCAAGGCCGTCACCTGAACCTGCTCACCATGACTACAAGTGCCTGATCTTCTAATATGTCATCATTCAATGCCCCATTTTATTGCTAAAATTGCAGTCGCCCTGTTCTGGAGAAAAATAGTTTTAGCAGGATGAAAATCCCCAAACCGAAAGTATCGTGTCATTACAGTGGATAAAAGCTTTTTTTTCATGATGTTATATTTTTAATTTCTATTTTTAAAGTATCAGCTATAAAAATGTTGTTTTAAATGAAAGCTATATTCGGTTAAATATTGCTGAAGCTGTGCCACATCATTGGTTGGCTCAATTACACGCAAATTTAAAGCTTCAATTTTATCATTTAACAATTTTAAAATCTGTGCCTGTTCAGGTGCAGGAACCTGAGCTTTTTCTTTCTGTTGTTTTTTAATTTCCAAGTAATCTTCTGCCCAATGGCGCAGTGGATCATTTTCATCAATTTGGGCAAATAAGTTGGTGATCAGGAGTTCAGGCATGATTTCCTGAGTTGCAAGTTCGGCTGACATTAGACCTCGAATCGAGTAAAACACTTTTTTGTAGGTAAAGTTATCTGCTGTCTGCATCACATGCATACCGCCTTTGGCAAGTGATAAGTAATGATAATACAATGCTTTATAATCGATACGCTCTAGTAATCCATCTCTAAATTTTTCCCATTCAGGAAATTGATTAAAGTAAACAATATGTGCACGTACCCATTCCAAAACAGTGGGATTGCTTTTAGCAAGTAGACCAAACATTTTATTAAGGTCAAAAGAAACAAAGTCAAAATCACCATCCATCATTTCAATTAAATCACGATGCTTTCGATAGTCGTAATATTGGGCTTTAGAAGGCAGGTGAAAACCACGCACATCATAATCACTGTCAGGGCTTGCCATGCCCCATAAACGGCTGCCACTTTCAATATAAAACAGCGGATGCTCATCTCGGTTTTGAAATAGATTTTGGATTTCTTGTTGGATATTCATTATTTTCACGTTTGAGGTAAGACTACAGGTTTTATATCATTAATTTTGGCAATGTTAGGATTTTTTGCATCTCTTAAAAATTATATTTTTCAGAGATTTAAAACTTACTCAACTTAACACAGTTAGAAATTAATTTTTGCTATAAATACTTCACGAAATTCAATCATCTATTTTAACTAAAAATGAAAAAATCACTTCTTACGCTGAGCCTCTGTAGCGCTGTTTTAATGCCTTTTATACCATTTCAAAATGTATTGGCAAGTACAACACCAAACAGCATAAAACATAATTCACCATCCTCTGTGCAACACACACCGATCTTTGCTGAATTCCATCAACGCAATGACATGGAAAAATTCAATCTTGCGCTTTGGAATGAATATCTCATAGACCCAACACGTCCACAGCAAAAAATACAACAAATGCTGGCAAAAGCACTCGGTATGGATCCTGCTGAAATCAATATCGGAACATCAAATCAAACAGTGGATGCAACTACTCAAAATATGCCCGAAGTCGATGAAAATGATTTGAAAATCTATAAAAAACTTCTCGAAGCTAAAAAGTACGATTTGGGCGATGGTGTAAAAAAAGACCAAAGCAAAGCCAATGATTTAATCTATGAAGCAACAGAGCTCGGTAGTTCTCAAGCACTCGAATTACTTGGTATTCGATTCATACATCAAATTGGTCATGTTGGACTACAAAAAAATGCCATTGATTATTTTAGTTTTTTTGCAGATGAACCTAGCAATGCCGATTACCCTGCTGCATTTTGGGCATATATTGCTTATAGCTATGCTTATGGCGTTGGGCGGCCTGAAGATCAAGAAAAAGCACTGCAATATTGGAAAAAAGCCAATCATTTATATTCTATGCAAATTGACCCGACAGGTTTTATTGCCTACATGATGGGAAAAATGATTGAAGATAAAAATATGAATAATCAACCGATTGAAGATGCGATGCAATATTATAAAATGTCTGCTCATAAAGATAATATTGCAGCACAACAAGCGGTTTTAAAACTATTAAATAGCAATAAAAAATTTGAAGACTTAACCTATGAACCTGAGTTATTTATGGCAGAACATAAAGCTGCAAAAAAAGAAAAAGATGCTTTCTATACACTCTCAGAACTGTATGCACAAAAAGAGTGGAAAATTTATAACCCTAAAAAATCTATTGCCTATCTAAATCAAGCCATTGCACTTGGGCATGATCGGGCATTACTAGATTTAGCACGCTATTATGAACATGGCTATTTAGTAAAAGCAGACCCTGCCAAAGCCGCAGAACTTTATAAAAAATCATTACAACAAGGCAACCCAACTGCAGGCATTTTGCTTGTGAACTTATATGAAAATGGCAGCAAAGCTTTTAAAGCCGATGCCAAACAAGCCAAAATTTGGCGAGCTAAAGCGACAGCATTGTACAAAGAACTGGGTTATGGTGATGTTTTACCAAAAGCAGATGAAATACGTTTATTCCAACGCATGTACTAAATTCAACTTACGAGATCGCTCATCTCGTAAGTTCACTCAACGACACCGAAATTAAGAGCATAAATTTGACTGAAACTCTTTCGAATGACCACGTCTACATTGATAAGTCTTTTTCGTTTCTTGTAGTTTCCATTCATTTTCTACGCGTTTAAAAATATAATCTGTACGAATCGCACTCACAGAATCATCCAATAAGTTTGAATCAATCACTGCGATTTGTGCTGCTGTTGGATTTTCTACACGGTTAAATACTTGACGAACAGACAGACTATTTTGGTTTTTTAGGATAGATGGCTGAGCTTTAATCACCTGTTGCATCGGCGTATCTGCCCCACCAAAACTTACTTTACTTGCTAATTTTTCAGTTGTTGCACAACCTGTCAATACTGCAAAACACAGTGCAGAAATAGAAAATAAACGAATCATAATACTCAACCAAATCTTTTATCCATAAAACCATCATGCCTGTTTTTAACTCAGGATACTACTTAAGCAATGTAACAAATCAAAAAATTAATTTATTTAAACAATTAAAATCAATTAGATAAGTTAAACACAAAAATAAATACACCGATAAAACACGCTTATAAAAATGAAAAATTGAGTTATAAGGGTCTGCCCGTAATTAAATATTGATCATCTTTTTGTATAAAATTAAAAATAAAATTAACTTTTTCACTGTTATTCAGCATCAATTGCGAATGACAACTCAAAGCGCTACCATCCTCAGTTGCCACTTTCTGCGTCTCAATTGAAATGACTTTTAAGCTATTTGCTAAAGCATATTGGCTTTGGTCAAAAGCAGATCTCATCTGTGCTTGTGCACCATTTGAACTACACGAACGGATATCTGACTCTGCAATGACATTCACATCAGGTTTAAAAAAACGAATGATGTCAATAAATCCACTCGGATTTACACTATAAAAGCCTATCGCAACACAAATTGCCGCCCCGATCCAACCTAAAAAAGATGAACTTTCACTTTTTGTTGCAACAGACTGCATATCATCATTCGGTGCACCACAATGAATACAGGCAGGCGCTCGCAAACTATAATCTTGTCCACAATCTGTACATTTTTTTAGATTCATATTTTCCCCGTTTCAATTATTTATTATTTCAGTTATTAATCAATATATTACATTATTTAAAAAATTTTATATAAAAAAACGCTCCCGAAAGAGCGTTTTAATTTTACTTTAAATAGTTAAAGATCAAATAATTTACCCGGATTCATAATCCCGTTTGGATCGAATACTTTTTTCAAGGCCTTCATATATTCAATTTCTTCAGCTGTACGTGTGTAGTCTAAATATGGCTTTTTGGTCATGCCTACGCCATGTTCAGCTGAAATTGAACCATCATATTTTTTCACAGTTTCAAACACATATTTGTTTACAACCTGACATTTTGCAAAGAATTCATCTTTACTTAAATCCGCAGGTTTTAAGATATTTAAGTGTAAGTTACCGTCACCAATATGACCGAACCAGCAAATTTCAAAGTCAGGATAGTTTTCTTCCACAATTGCATCAATTTCTTTAATGAATGCAGGAACATGTGTAATGAGTACAGAAATATCATTTTTGTATGGAATAAATGGCGCGATAGATTCTGAAATATCTTCACGTAAACGCCATAAATTATGAACTTGCTCAAGGCTTTGGCTCATCACACCATCAAGCACCCAGCCTTGTTCCATACAATGCTCGAAGATTTCCATCGCCGCATCCATGATAGGCTCATATGGCGCTTCAAACTCAAGCAAAACATAGAATGGACATTGTGTTTCAAATGGACGTTGTACATGACCATTATCTAACACTTTTTGCATTGCCAATTCACCAAAGAATTCAAATGCAGTAAGGTCAATTTTCTTTTGGAATGCATGTAACACAGGCATAATGGCATCAAAATCAGGCACACCAAGGACTAAAACCTGTAAATCATGCGGTTGGCGCTCAAGCTTAATTTCCGCTTCAGTCACTAAACCTAAAGTCCCTTCACCCCCGATAAATAAGTGCTGCATTGCATAGCCAGTGGCATTTTTGATCATGCCTTTATTTAAACGCAACACATCGCCTTTACCTGTCACAACAGTCAAACCTAACACCCAGTTACGCGTCATGCCATATTTAATGACTTTGATCCCGCCTGCATTGGTTCCGATATTCCCACCGATTTGTGATGAACCAGAAGATGCAAAATCGACTGGATAATACATGCCTTGTTCTTCAGCATAATTTTGTAATTGTTCAGTCACGACACCTGCTTGTACACGAACCATACGATCGGCAGGGAAGAATTCCAAAATTTGGTTCATCTTGTCCATGCTCATCACGATTTCGCCATTGGCAGCCACTGCGCCTGCAGATAAGCCTGTACGACCACCTGATGGCGTAATTGCAACATTAAATTGATTAGCAAGTTTTACAATGGCTTGAACTTGTTCTGTGCTTGATGGAAAAACGATGACCGATGGATTTGGATCAAAATGTTTGGTGTGATCACGTCCCCAATTTTCGAGACTATCCGCATCTGTTTTAATGCGGTTTTCACCGACAATTGCAGTTAGTTGGGTTAATAACTCAGGTGTTAAAGCGACTGGAGCGTTCATCGTTTGCAGACCTAGCAGAAGTAAACAAGTAAAAAGTGTCTAAAAATAAATCAATCAAATCGTGTGATTTCTAGACCAATGTGAATATAAAAGCAGCACCGTAGAGACAGGCTATTTTCACGAAGGCTCATTATAAGGCATTTTTCAATAAAACCCTTAAAAAAACTATTTCCATAATGTCACTATGGAAATTACACATTTAAATAGACCATATACGACAAGTTATGTCTTATATTTTGCAAAAATACCTACAATCATCGCCATAAAGGAAATGTATATCGGTCGCTGTCCTATGCTATTATATCGCCACTAAATTTGGCCTTTGTAGCGGAGCCGTAATGAGCCAACATCTTTCACTGCCTAAAGATAAAATTCGTTTCTTGTTGTTAGAAGGCGTTCATCAAAATGCAATCGACACATTAAATGCTGCTGGATATACCAACATCGACTATCGTAAAACTGCGCTTGAGGGTGAAGCGTTGAAAGAAGCGATTAAGGATGCACACTTTATTGGTATTCGTTCCCGTACTCAATTGACTGAAGAAGTCTTTGAAGCAGCACAAAAACTCATTGCTGTCGGTTGTTTCTGTATTGGTACAAACCAAGTGAACTTAAATGCTGCCATGGTTCGTGGTATTCCAGTATTTAATGCTCCTTATTCAAATACACGTTCTGTTGCAGAGCTTGTACTTGCTGAAGCAATTCTCCTTCTTCGCCGTGTGCCTGAAAAATCTACAGACACACATGCAGGTGGTTGGAACAAATCTGCTGTCGGTTCATTTGAAACACGTGGTAAAACTTTAGGTATCGTGGGTTACGGCTCTATCGGTTCTCAACTTTCTGTCCTTGCAGAAAGTATGGGCATGCATGTCATTTATTATGATGCTGTGACTAAATTGCCTTTAGGTAATGCACGTCAAGTCGGTTCTATGGGTGAACTTCTTGCCAATGCTGACGTAGTATCGATCCATGTACCTGACGTTCCTTCTACACGTAACTTCATGGGCAAAGAACAATTTGCACAAATGAAAGAAGGTTCTATCTTCATCAATGCTGCACGTGGCACATGTGTGGTGATTGAAGATCTTGCTGATGCATTAAAATCAGGTCATATCGCAGGTGCTGCGGTTGACGTATTCCCGAAAGAACCAAAAGCAAACGGTGAAGAATTCGTTTCTCCACTTCGCAACATTCCTAACGTGATTTTAACACCGCACGTAGGTGGTTCAACCATGGAAGCGCAAGCGAACATCGGCTTAGAAGTTGCTGAGAAATTCGTTGCTTACTCTGATAAAGGTATGACTTTATCTGCAGTAAACTTCCCTGAAATTGCGTTGCCATTGACTGAAGGTAAACACCGTTTACTACACATTCATAAAAACGTACCGGGCGTTTTATCTAAAATCAACAACTTATTTGCTGAACATGGCATCAACATCTCTGGTCAATCTTTAATGACCAAAGGTGATGTCGGCTATTTAGTGATGGATGTAGATGCAACTGCATCAAAAGAAGCACTTGATACGCTACATGAAGTTGAAGGCACAATTCGTGTACGTGTATTGTTCTAAGTTTTAGCGTATTGTAAAACCACAGCTTTCGGGCTGTGGTTTTTTTATGCTTTTCATTTTCTACGGTTTCAATCAAATCATTGATAAAAGCTGAATCACTTATACCTATTTAGTCTATTCAATGCCAAATTTAAAAAATACGCCTCATCTACATGCACTGATTTTATTGTTCATTGCCATGATCAGTATGCAAAGTAGTGGTTCACTTGCCAAAATATTATTTGATCAGTTCCCCATTCTCACGGTTTCCGCTATGCGTTTGTTATTGGGTTCAGCAATTTTGGCGGTGATTTTTAAAATTTGGCAGGTCAATTTTAATCAAATCAATTGGCCCGCAGTCATTCGCTATGGCATTGCCTTAGCTGGCATGAATGCGTTGTTTTATCTATCTATTGATCGTTTACCATTGGGTATTGCTGTTTCTTTTGAGTTTATTGGTCCACTTAGCGTGGCACTGTTTTATGCACGACAAAAATTTGATTTCATTTGGGTTGGACTTGCAATTTTAGGTTTAATTTTGCTTTTCCCCTTTGATCAAAGTCAACACCGCTTAGACCCCTTAGGCATTGCTTTCGCTTTAGGTGCAGGTGCATGTTGGGCAATGTATATCATTTTTGGACAAAAACCTTCGGGTATTTCGGGCAATCATACCGTATGTTTAGGTATGTTTATTGGCATGTGTTTTTTGATGCCCATTGCGATTTTTGCTGGCATGCCACTCGCCACGTTCCATGCTGACAACTTAGTGTTATTGATGATTTTGGCAATTCTTGCGAGTGCATTACCCTTTAGTTTGGAGATGGTTGCCCTTCGCAGATTATCCCCTTTTGTTTTTGGTACGCTGACTAGTTTAGAGCCAGCCATTGCCGCACTTTCGGGCTTTATATTTTTACATGAACAATTATTATGGACACAATGGTTGGCTTTAATGGTCATTATTGTGGCATCGATTGGCTGTACCTACACCACACAACAAGCAAAGCAAGCCATTGAAGACAAATTAAAAAAGTAAGTTTTAAATGTTGCTCAAAGATCTATTTAGACGACTGTCACTTGTTTTTCGATAGGTAAATCAGCATGGATTTGCAATACCGTTAGATGCATACCAAATACAGCGCCCGTATCAATAAAATAACAGTTATGTCGCCTAGTCACGAAATCGACCACCGTATGCCCAAGAAAAACAGTATCAATCCCTTGAATATTTTGACAATTTTTCTTAACAGAATTGCGAATACGAGAGCGTCCCCACAGGGCGATTTCATGCTGCTTTTCATTATGAATCATGGCTTTAAATGCATTCCAATCATTCTGTTCAATATCACCATGCACAAAGCCATACTTTTGCCCTAGATATTCAACTTCTAAAATAATTGGCATCTTTTGGCATAGCTCAACCACTTGGTTTCTATCGGTTTCTGACAAGGCATAAAACCATTCACCACCATGTTGTGCATGTAGACGTGCCATCATTGGATCAATCGCAGAATGCAAACACATCTCTTCATGATTACCTATAATACTTTTAAACCAAGGTGCCTCAATCAACTTCAGACATTTTAAACTGTCAGCACCTCGATCTACCAAATCACCCACACAAACCAAGACATCCTGTTGAAAATCAAATTGAATTCGGGTGAGCTTTTGCATTAATTGATCATAACAACCATGCAGATCTCCCACCACAAATAAGCGACCGTGTCGGTGATGATAGTATTCAATTGGGTTGTTAAACTGCATCTAACTGCTCAATTACAATGCGATTGCACAGGCTTCAATATGTTGATTTTGCTGTGCCAAAGCCAAATATTTTTCAGCATTTTTCTTATTTTTTCGAATGCCTAAACCTTGTGAATATGCCTGATACAACTCAAAATATGCATCAACATCTCCCCCTTCAGCAGCTTGTTGCAACAACGTCACCACATGTTTTAGATCAACATCCACCCCTTGCCCAGCACGATACATACGTGCCAATAAATAAGAAGCACGGGCTGATTTTGCTTGCTGTGCAAGATCTAACCACTGAATTGCTTGCCCAAATTGTTGCTTTTGCTGTTCATAAATAGCCATGCATAACATCGCTTGGACATGAGCATTTTTTGCAGCTGCACTTAATAAAGCCACATGACGAGGATCTTCAGGATTTAATAACATCGCCAATTCAAATTGTGCATCTGTATTGCCTTGTTGCGCTGCCTGATCCAACCAATGTATACCCTCGTCAGGATTTTTCTCTATACCGATTCCCATACGTAAACACTGTCCATAATAAAATTTTGCGGCAACATCTCCATGTAATGCTGCAACTTGAAGAAATTGACACGCACGTTGATTGAGCTGCAATGTCTCTGCTTCATCCTGTGCTCTTTCGGCTTTACGTAAAGTCTCGATTCCGTACCAATAGCATGCTTCAATATGCCCTAACTGTGCAGCTTTGCCTAAAAATTCATAGGCTACCTCTGGATCACCTTTGGGGTCTTTTTCTTCAATTAATGCACGTACATAGCAACCATATGCATCATTGTGCTCTTGTGCTTTTTGTGCGTATTTAAACGCTTTTTTGTCATTACCTTGTTTAAAATACTGAAAAGCAACCACAGCACTCGCAAAGTGATCGTTTTGCGCCAAATTTTCCAATTGCTCAATGACTACATTTGGATCAAATGCAAGATTTTCAATACAAGTTTTTAAACTCATTTCATGTTGATGCTGTTGGTAATTATTCAATAATAAATTTAAAGCAGCCTCAGCATCGTTTTGCAAAATATTTAATGCAGATGCATAAATCGCTTCAGGATGCTTTAAATCTAGAGCTTGTTGTAAATAATTTAAACCTTCTTCAGCACTGACATTTGCACTTAAAGCTTGTCGTCCAATATGCGCTAACTCAACCATCGCCAAAGCATCGCCAAGTTTCGCAGCATGTTTAAAAAATAACACAGCCGATTCAATATTTTGTTCGACATAATGCCCCAAGAAATGCCATTGCCCTAACAGCATACTCGCTGCGGCAAAATTGTCATTGGAAGCATTCACTAAAATATCCACGCGTTGCTGCGCATCTTGATCTGTTTTTGCCGCACCTTGTTTTTCTAAATCTAAGATATGCTGATAATTTACAGCATGATCATCCCCATAGTGCACCACATCTTTCGATTGTAAAGATTTTTTATTTTCTATTTTAATGTCTGACATCATATTACCTATTCATAAATTTACAATTTTCAAGGACTTCATTTTTCTATTCTTTCAAGCATATTTTCAATTTTATTTGAGCTAAAAACGACCAATATTGATAAAAGAATCAAAGCCATTCAAATTTTAAAAACTTTCAAGCTAAGCTATTCTAAGATATTTATATATAAATGAGAATATGCCTTTTTGAAATAATAAAATGTTAGAATTGCACAATATTTCTTCTTGTCTGCACTATGCAAAACTCTCAATTTCTTGCTGTATTTTACATGATCATGTCGATGGTGGCATATCAGATCAGTGCCTCATTTGCCAAACAACTCTTTCAAGTTTTAGACCCGTTAACTGTCGTTACATTACGCTTGTGTTTTGCCTCTATTTTAATTTTTATGATGTTCCGTTCGTGGAAAATCATCAAACGTTTGCCCCATTTAAAATGGAAAGACTTGTTATTTTATAGCGCTTCAGTGTGCTTAATGAATGTCTTGTTTTATGCATCTTTGGGTAAATTACCACAAGGCATTGCTGTAGGTTTAGAATTTTTAGGACCCTTAACACTGGCACTCCTGTCGATCCAACGCAAAATCGATTATATCTGGGTCGTTCTTGCCATGATCGGTATTGCTTTAATGGTGCCTTGGCAAGATACCCAACAAGATCATTTTTCCTACGTGGGTGCAGCTTTTGCGCTCGGTGCGGGTATATGTTGGGCATTTTATATTTATTTTGGGCAAAAAGTGGTACGGCAAAATATTGGTATGCATGCGCTGACGATTGCCATCACGTTGTCTGCGCTAGTGATGCTCCCCATCAGTGCGGTACATAACCCAACTGCATTAATGCAAACTCAGTATTGGGGACAAGCACTCATCATAGCACTATTAGCGACAGCAATTCCTTATGCTTTAGATTTAATGGCACTCAAAACCTTAAGCAAACTAAGCTACGGAACACTATCTAGCCTCTCTCCTGCTTTAGCTGCCATAGCAGGCATGGTACTACTCAAAGAACACATTAGCCTTGGGCAAAGTATCGCTTTACTATGCATTATGATTGCTTCGATTGGGGTAACATTCAAACCCAAATCAACTGTGATTGAAAATTAAAACCACATTAATAAAAATGGGCTGATTATGCATCTGCCCATTCTTGTGTCTTTACTACACCAAACTGTCCTTTTCTTTCGCTTTATATTTTTTATACTCAGCTAAATATTGCTTAGCTAAGCTTTCTTTTTGCTTATCCTCTAAAATTTTACCTGCTTGCTGAAAGAAACCATGCTCTTCTTCTTGTAAGTGATGATGTACAGTTTCAGACAGTTTTTTAGCAATAGCTAACCAACCAGGATTACTAAATTCAGTTTCACTGAGTTGTTCCAAAAGCTCATCCATTTTGTGATGTTCAGACAAAGCATGACGAGTAATATTCAAACCCGAATCTGTCATCATCAGAGGAATATAAAAATAGCGGTCTTCGCCTACAGCGTGTGCAAACAATTCATTTTTTAATTGCTCAAATAAAGTTCTGCGTTCAGGTGTATCCCCTGAAGTTTTTAATAATTTTTCAGATAATTCTCTTTGAATGTCGTGACTTTCTCTTAAAGCTTCAAATATATTCATGATGATTTTCCTTTTATCCTAAAAGATTTCAAACATTTTTTGATCAGAGCGTTATCATCATAGAAAATAAAAAGCGCTGATATTGTCAGCGCTTGCAATCATTTGTATAAGAAATTTTAGTAATGAGAATGACTTACATCCAAAACATTTGATAAGCCAGACGACAAATTAAGATACTGACCAAAATCAAAAATAAAATACGGATAAAACCACTACCATATTTTAATGCCATTTTCACGCCGACCAATGAACCACAAACATTCGCAACAGCCATCATCAAACCCAACTGAAAGAGGACATGTCCTGTCGGAATAAAAAAACTTAAAGCTGCAAAATTGGTCATAAAGTTCCCGATTTTCGACAATGCTGAAGCATGTAAAAAATCGACTTTTAAATAACGAATAAAGTAGAAAATAAAAAAACTACCCGTACCTGGACCAAAAATACCATCATAAAAACCAATCAACAAACCACCTATGCCTGCAAGAATCAAAACTTTCCGTGTGATCTCTTGCTGGATATGCACCTGCCCAAATTGCTTTTTAACCAAAGTATAAATGGCGATTACAATCAGCATAAACAGAACAAATGGGCGTAAAATGTCTTGTGGAATCATGGATACACAAGCCGCACCACCAAAGGCACTGATAAAAGCCGTGATCGCAATCACAGCTAATAATTTCCACTGAATTTTAACCTGACGTAAATAAGAAAATGCCGCAGATGCTGTACCGCAAATAGAAGCCAGTTTATTGGTACCAAAGATCGTTGCTGTCGATGAATGTGGCAACGCACCCATCAAAGCAGGAATTTGAATCAAGCCTCCACCGCCGACTGCTGCATCAATCGCACCTGCACAAAAGGCAAAAAATACTAAACTCAGAATCAGTTCGAGTTCCATGGACGTTCCTTTTACATCGGGTGGATTACAAGTTCAAGACACGTTTGGGCACCAAACGTTTTTTCTCAGTAATTTCTGCCAAGCCTAAACATTTTTCCCCATCAAATACCACTGCGTGCGCTGCCGCAACATGATCAATATTACTTTCCATACCTCGACAAAAATATTCTGCACGCCCTTCAGGCACTTGCACTTTTGGAAAGTGGTCAATCGGTGCATACACAGGCAGCAACAAAGCTTCACGTTCTTGCTCAGTTAAACTTTCTAAATATTCAATAGTCCATTCAGCATTCAGTTCAAACTGCCCTGTTTGAATTCGATGTAAATAAGTTAAATGCCCATATGTACCCAATGCTTTCGCAATATCTTCACCTAAAACACGAATGTACGTTCCCTTTGAACACGTGACATCTAAAGTGATGGAATCTGCCGTAAAAGATAATAATTGAATATTTTCAATAACAATAGGACGTGCTTCACGCTCAATCTCAATCCCCTTACGTGCCAACTCATATAAAGGACGACCCTCTTTTTTCAATGCTGAATACATCGGAGGAACTTGGAGGAGATCACCTGTAAACTGTGTCAGTACCTTCTGAATTTGCGCTTGAGTCAGTTCAGGTACGGCTTGTTCAAGTAAGACTTCACCTTCGACATCACCTGTAGTTGTACTATGACCTAAATGAATAGTGGTCTGATAACGTTTAGTTGAGTCGAGTAAAAAATGAGAAAATTTAGTTGCCTCACCTAAACAAATGGGCAATAGTCCAGAAGCAAGTGGGTCTAATGCACCCGTATGCCCTCCCTTTTCTGCACGAAATAACCATCGTACACGTTGTAAAGCAGCATTTGAGCTAATACCAAGTGGTTTATTTAATAAAAAAACGCCACTAATGGGACGACGCTGGATTTTGGGTGATTTGACAGACATAACAAGGGGATCAAAATAATGTGTCACTATTCTAACAAATCCATTTATCTATTTTTATAAATTTGCATTGTACAAATTCAAATCCCATATTAGATTATTTTTCAACCATAAAAATAATATTGATGAAAAGGATTTAAAATGAAGCGCGTACACAAAAGTATATTAGGGATGTGTGCAGTATGCAGCGTCCTCATTATTTTTTGGCTCAAACCTCAAAATCAGCCAATAGATACTACAGCATTTCATCACTTTTCTGCCTCTAATATGGGACAAGTACCATCTCACATAGTGAATTCAAATGAAGATATAGCGTCATTTTCAAGTCCAAGCCAACAAGATACCCAAATCAACTGTCAAATTCGCACTGATACCGCACATCAGCTCATCGTCAATGAACAAACAAAAAATTGCTTTGAATACTTTTTAACACAATTAGGTGAAAAAAATCTAAACACCATCAAAAGTGATTTTTTTAAATTTACCGAAGTCACTTATCAAAACCCTTTACGTGCTCAACTCAATGAACTTTGGACACGATATCTGCGATATAGAGAGCAACTTGGACAACTTCAGTCCGCGAAAACATCCAAAGACAGCGTTAATTATTATCGAGAGATCCAACAAAACATCCAGCAATTAAGAAAAAATATTTTCTCAAACCAAGAAATGATCGGCTTGTTTGGTCAACAAGACCTCTATGATCAATACACCGTACAACGCATGGCGATCATGGAAAATCAACAGCTTTCAGCTATAGAAAAAGCCTCTCAAATCAATCAGCTCTTTCAACAACTGCCAAGAGATTGGCAAGAAAATTTAAAACAACTAAACCAACTTGCAGACCTACACCAACTTACTGCTGAAATAAAAGCACACCATGGCTCTGATGCAGAACTACACCAAATGCGAGTTAATCTAGTGGGAATTGAAGCAACACAACGGAAGATTTAGATATTCAACGCAATAATTGGCAAAATAAAGTCAATAGTTACCTCACAGAACGCGATCAGATTATCAAAAGTTCAATGCCTTACGAGACTCAAAGTCATGCAATAATTCAATTAAAAAATCAATATTTTCAAAATCCCCAAGAAAAATTACGCCTTCAAACATTTGAAACCGTTCACGATCAAGGAGGCAAGTTACCCTTTACTCAGTAAAAAATAATTCATCTTGCGTTAAAAACAAAAATAAGGTTTAAAAGGACAATCCAATGAAATTAAAAACATTATTCGTCGGGTTATTGACTTCACTGTGTATCAATCAAGTCAATGCAACTGCTGGGCTTCAAAAAGCCAATACGCTCTATACGATAGACAATTATGCACAAACCAAATATCCGCTTGTTTTTGTACATGGCATGTTTGGTTTCAATCGATTAGGCAATGCTGTCTTTGGTCTAGATTATTGGTATCAAATTTTACCTGATCTGGCTCGCCATAATGCAACTGCTTATGCTGCTCAAGTTTCTCCTTTAGAGTCAACCGAAGTACGTGGAGAACAACTTCTCACCCAAGTAGAAGAAGTGCTCGCACTCACAGGACAGTCTAAAGTGAACCTAATTGGACATAGTCATGGTGGTCCTACGGCTCGTTATATTGCTGGTGTACGCCCTGACCTTGTTGCCTCTGTAAGCTCTATCGCGGGTACAAACGATGGCTCACCTGTAGCAGACTTAGTACAAAATACACCTGTACTCAATGGTGTGCTGGCTATCGTGATGGATGCACTCATGACACCTGTTATTAACTTTGCACAGCAATCCAATCTACCCTCAAATTTTAAAGCCTCTATTTACAGCATGTCTCAACCAGGTGTTCAAGCATTTAACCATAAATTTCCACTAGGTTTACCTAGCACGAAATGTGCCGATGGTCCTCAAAAAGCCAATGGTATTGCTTTTTATTCATGGACAGGAATCTCTAACGCCACGAATCCACTTGATCCTGACACATTATTAACAGCTATGGGTCCAATCGCATTCAATGGTCAAGCCAATGATGGTTTAGTTAGTGTATGTAGCAGTAAACTTGGCAAAACGATCCGAGATAATTACCAATGGAATCATTTTGATGAAGTTAACCAAGTACTTGGACTTAAAGGATTATTTGCACCAGACCCTGTAGATATCTTTCGCCAACATGCAAACCGTTTGAAATTACAAGGCTTATAAAATGCCATAAGCAAAATACATCCATAAAAAAATGCGCCACAAGGCGCATTTTTTAGTCACGTAAAACGTATTATTTCGCTTTACGAGCTGGCAATTTTTCACGAATACGTGCAGCTTTACCAGACAATTCACGTAGGTAGTAAAGTTTAGCACGACGAACGTCACCACGACGTTTCACTTCGATACCAGCAACGATTGGTGAATGAGTTTGGAAAACACGCTCAACACCAACACCACTAGAAATTTTACGTACTGTGAACGCAGAGTTCAAACCACGGTTTTTCTTAGCGATTACAACACCTTCAAATGCTTGAAGACGTTCACGATCACCCTCTTTTACTTTTACTTGAACAACAACTGTGTCACCAGGTGCAAAAGCAGGGATGTCTTGTTTAAGCTGAGCATTTTCTACAGCTTGTACTAAAGGATGCTTACCGCTCATGGGGTATCTCCAATATGTGTGGGTCAGAAGAGGTCTGAATTCCACAGGGGCTAGAGGCTAAGGCGCATAGACCCGTTTAGCTTTCCCTTCATGCTTGACCGCTTCAATGCATAAAGAGCCTATTAATGACTCTAAACAAAATGCTTAGAGCAAATCTGCTTAAACAAATGAACTAATTCTTTTGTTCTTGCGAATCTTTTAGCCATTTTTTTTGCTGCTTGGTCAATTCCACTTTTTCAACCAATTCAGGTCGACGTTCAAGTGTTCGTTGATAACGCTGCAAAAACCGCCATTTTTCAATATTTGCATGATGCCCAGATTTAAGTACTGTAGGCACATCCAAACCTTCAAAATGATCTGGCTTGGTATATTGTGGGCAGTCTAAAAGACCATCCACAAATGAATCTTGCACATGGGATTGCTCATCAGACATGGCACCCGGAAGTCTCCGAATAATACTGTCCAATAAAACCATCGCAGGGAGTTCACCACCCGATAAAACGTA
Organism: Acinetobacter sp. 251-1; assembly: GCF_030329305.1. Taxonomy (NCBI): domain Bacteria; kingdom Pseudomonadati; phylum Pseudomonadota; class Gammaproteobacteria; order Moraxellales; family Moraxellaceae; genus Acinetobacter; species Acinetobacter sp. 251-1. The sequence goes on from NZ_JACANS010000016.1 coordinate 44,049, forward strand.
ATCACCAATCGACCATTCCTGATCAACATAAGTTTGGATCAAACGCTCATCAACCCCTTCATAACGTCCACACAACACAATCAATCCGTCATAATCGACAAATTTTTGTACTGCATTTTCATTCAAGGTTTTTCCTTGTGGAGACATATACACCACAGGAACGTTCACTGCACCCGCTTGTATTGCAAGTTGTTTGGCACGATGGATTGCTTTTGCCAACGGCTCAGCCATCATCACCATACCAGGACCACCACCAAATGGACGTTCATCCACTCGCTTGTAGTTGCCCTCAGCAAATTCACGTGGATTGATACAATGAACTTGGATCAAATCACGTTTTTCTGCACGTCCGCTAATCCCGTAGGCTGTAATCGCTTCAAACATTTCAGGAAACAGCGTAATGACTGCAAAAAACATCGCAGACTCCTCTATTTTCCTACTGCGTTTATCCTTTCGGATTAATAATCTACGCCCCAATTTACGTAGATACGACCAGCTTCAAGATCAACACGTTGTACTACATCTTTATGCCATGGAATCATGCGCTCTTCACCATCAATGCTATTTGGTGTTGCACGAACAACCATCACATCATTGGCGCCTGTTTCAAACAGTTCATAGATTTGACCGAGATTCACTTCTTGTTCTTCATCGTCTAGACCTAACACGGTTAAGCCTTTCAAATCTGACCAATAATACTCGTCCACGCCCGCTTGAGGCAGTTGAGACTTTGAAATCCAAACATTTGCGCCAACTAAATTATCCGCTGCGGTACGATCAATTACACCTTTGAGCGAAACAACTAAGCCTTTGCCATGTGGTTTCCAACGTTTTACATCAACCATTTGCCAACCTGCTTTGGTTTCAATGTACCAAGGCAGATAGTCAAAAATATTGCTCATGGGTTCTGTATTGGAATAGACCCAGAGCCACCCATTTAATCCATATGCTGAACGTAGCTGTCCAATCTGAATACGATCTTCGGGCACATTCTGTGTTGGTGTCATGGGCAATCTACTACTTAATTTTCAAAAATTATGCAGCAGCTGCAGCTTTCTTAGCTTGAGCAGCTAAAGAAGCAACACGTTCAGAAGGTTGCGCACCTTGTGAAACCCAATGTGCAAAACGGTCAGCGTCTAAACGAAGTTTTTCTGCTTTACCTTGAGCTGTAGGGTTAAAGAAACCAATACGTTCGATGAAACGACCATCACGTGCATTACGGCTATCAGTCACAATGATTTGATAGAATGGACGTTTTTTAGCACCACCGCGTGCAAGACGAATAACAACCATGATAGAACCTTATAGTTTTTACGGATTATCCGTGTTTCGACCATCGAAACATTTCAAACCCCTTTCATAGAGGGCGGTATTTTACGTTAAATTTACTGCGAAATAAAGATCAATTTCTGTTTATCCACAGTTTTGAATTTAACCTCCTATTTGCCATCCCAGTCTGTGCTACTTGATGGAGTACAAGAGGTGCCTTTCGTCCAACATTTTTCTCCATCACTGGTTAAAACAATATCGCCATTATTTTGCATCAATGTTCCGCTTATAGGTTGCGCTGTTAAAATCCATGTCGCAGCTGTTGTTTGTAAATCTAACTCATATAATGCTTCACCATGATTTGGTATTAAATTTCCGCCATACATTTGACTTATCGTTGCATTGGTATAATGACCATTTGTTATTTTATATTGACTGAGCATATGTGCTATAGCCATCATTTCAGCTTGGGCATCGGTTCTATTCACTTTCACTTTATAATGAATATAAGAGGGATAAGCAATTGCAGCCAAAATAGCAATAACAGCAACGACGATCATGAGTTCAATTAAAGTAAATCCTGTTTTTCTCACCCTTACCACTCCTCAAAACCTGCATCACCACACGAGTCATAGTCCATATTTTCCTGTGTGATATTTTTACAATGTACACCTTCACTGGTTAATAATAATGAGTAATTCGCAGGATCTTGGCTTATGGCTTTAATTGACCAGCCTTGCCCACTTGAAGACGAATCTGTCAACAGTGGATTTCCAGTCATACTATCGACCAAAGTAATCGTATATTTTGAGTTTAAATTTAAAGTTTGTAATGACACATCAAATACAGAGTTACTTGGGTACAGATAATTGGCATTAAACCCTTTAAAACTAAAATTCCGAGCCTTATAACGCTCTAATTGCTCTGCAATTTTCTGCATTTCTTGTTGCGCTTGAGCAACATTGGCTCGCCTTACAAAATGCTGATAACTTGGGATCGCAATGGCTGCCAAAATAGCAATAATGACAACGACAACCATGAGTTCAATCAAGGTAAAACCTTGATTGAATCTAGTTTGAGAAGTTTGTCCAACAGAATCATTTTTCATATTATTCTGCCTTGGCATAACGTTCATACCAACGATTTGGAATAAATCGAATTGCCCCGCCAGCAGTAATAAACTTCGAACCTGACTGGCAGTCAGAACCAACACAACCAACACCAATATCAGCAGGATCTGGGACTACAATTGTTTTTTTCCCATCTTCTCCATATGGCCCCACATTTAAATGAACAATCCCCGCACCTAAATTGTAAACATAGTTAGCATTTTTCGGACATATACCTGTAGGCAGACAAAGACGCTGCGTAAAACTATGACCTTTTACGCCTGCACCACAACTTGAAGAAGTACCATTATTTGAAGCATCATATTGAGTGACATACAGACTTCCCTCCATAGCAACTAATGGGGTTAATCCTTTAATAATACTCGCACCTGCTTCTTCTCTATTGGTCAATGTTGCGCTAAACTTTTTCTTAAATGGATAGTACCATCCACCCCAACCTGATTGAGCATTTGCCTCAGCACCTAATACCAGCGTTGCTGCACTATCACTACGGGCAACATGTTCATTACTGATATATTTTAATTGACTTGTTGATGCCGTTGTACTGTTTTCCGCAGCCAAAGTTCTTGTACTTATATGTGTCTGCGGATAGAAAGTTCCATCAGGATGAATATCATAATCATAAATTGCATAAACCGCGTCATACTGCAAACCTAAAGGATCTTTTTTACCTGTGGATGTTGGAGAGTCGTCTGTAGCCAAAAGTGGAGAACTCTTATTTCCTGAGACAAAGCTTACCACAATGATATTGGCACCTTCTTTCTTCCCTGCACTATGGTGTGCAGTAAATACAGGTGCCATATAGAATCGTGGTGCAGTACCATTATATAGCTGTGTTGCACTATCTTGAGTTTGTAAATTTAGAATTTGAGTTACTTGAGAATCAAAACTGTCTTTATTTCCATCATTTTTAAAGTCCACTCGGAATGCTTGACCTGCTAAATCACCAAAATAGAGATGATCTACTACACCATCATTATTACGGTCTACCGTTTTAACATCACTTGCAACACTATATTTTAAATTTGCATTTGACGCATGTTCTACACCTGTATCACTTGATGAAGCAGAAGAGTCTGCATACCAAAGCAAATCACCATTGTCGGCATCAAACATATATACGCCTGAGCCTTTTTTATTCTCTTGTTTATAATTATAGTGCTCATAACCTGCATAACCAGTACGAATACCATTGGCGAACAAGCCATCACCATGGTCTCCACCTGCGTCATAACCACCACCAACGAACATCACCAATTTGCGTTGACCTTTCCAGTTCACATAGTCTAGCTTTGGCTTTGACCAACTTTGTGCCATATTTTCAATAGCTTTATATTCTTTTCCACTTGAATTGGCTTTTGAATACACTTTTCCCGTTGTAGGATCAATATGAAATTTCAACGCAGGATGATCAATTTTCGTTAAATCTAATGAATAATAGCTACGCCCACCCATGCGTAAGCCACCATATACCCATTGTTTACCACTTAGATTTTCTACTTCATCTTTAGAACCAACAACATCACGCACTGCACCATTCACTGTGAGCGTACCATCTGGTTTAGTCACATACACTGTATGTGCAACCCACTCGCCATCGATACCGTAATACAATGCATCTTTACCACCAGCAAGATTTCCCGCATTTTCACGGAAAGTTTCAGCTTGGTTTTCAATCATTTCTTTAGGAACAAAACTAAATTTTTCAATGCCTGTTTTTGCATCGACAACACTCAATAAGCCTTGAGTTGTTCCAAACATAACGTAGTCTTTACGCCCAATTGAACTAATTTCTACTTTTTTTGTGGTTGTATTCCGAGTAGCAACCGCTTTACCTTCTTGAGTTAAAAGTACTGGCAATGAGTGATAAACACTCCCCATTTGCCTAACACTTGTAGTTGCACGAGTAAGATCCAAATCCTCAGTTGCTGTTTCTGTGCTGATATTATAGCCCAATAAAGTCATCAATCCTCTGACACGAGATGCATTATCAGTCTTCGTTTTATTATCAGTTGTATAAGTATAATCGATTTGATTTAAATCAAAATTTTGACTAATTCTTTCATCTTCACTTTTAGAGCCATCATAATCATAATTCGTTAAGAGCTTCCGACCTGCCGTTGTAATGGAATCACCTTTGTCATTGGTTTTTGTGACTAAACCTAAAGGTAATTGGCTCAGTGCTCCACCTTTTGAAAATACAGGAGAATTTTCAGGATAAGTCACCCCTGATTTTGCCCAAAGATCCGTTAAATCCTGCAATTTACTTTTTAAAACCACTGTTTGGCTAGCAGTTCCATTTTCGTCTGCATAAACACCACCATTCACTACATAATATTTTTTTAAGTTACCAAACCATAATTGAGTACTATCACTTGGCTTAACTTTTGGTTCAAATTGTGGGAAATAGGCATATTTTTGAATAACTTCAGGGTTTAATGCATCCATAGGCACTGTAGATAATCCAGTACTAATACTTGGAATTTCCCCACCAGATTTATCAACAAAATCTGCAATACTCTCTGCTACATCTTTGGCATTCGAACCAGAATACCACCCTCCTCGACCACGAATACCCCATTTCGCTGCTTGCTTAATATCATCACTTATACCAGTCAACGCATCAACACCCGCTTCAGTTTGAACAGATGAAGGGATTGTATTGAAGTCACTACCAAACCCAACAACTGCTGTTTTAAAACTTATATTTGCGGGGTTCTTAGTAGAGTCAAGAAGAGCCGACGCTAGATTTAAAGTACAATTCCACCCAGTCCCACTATCAGTACATTCAAAACCTGCACCTTTATTTCCTAATGCTTTACGTATTAGGCCCGAAGTCCCATTACCATAGTTTGGCACACCGTCTGTCAGTACATATACCCCTTGACCACTACACTTTTTCTGATCATCAGTATAGCTAATTTGTCTTGAAATTGTAGTTGGTGCTAGATAAGCGGTTTTACCACTATTTTTTGTAAGCTCACTAGAATAGCCAAAACCACTAAATGCATTATTTGTAGTATAAACATTACCAGAATAACCATTTACAGTCTTGGCGGTTCCTTTAGTAAAGCCACTAGGTACTTTCCCATAATACACCTCGCCCCATGTCAAGCATGAACCTGTTTCAGCCATACTGACGCACTCTGCAAAAATATCTTTCCTATTATAGGTTCCGCCAAAGTACCATTCACCTCCGCTTATTTGTGTTGTTTTCCCCATCAAATAAGCAACCACTTCTGCATAGGAGCGTGTTGTTGGTGTATTGGTTTGACCACGAAGTTTTTTAACTTCCTCTATTAAAATTTCACGTTGTGTTTTTAAAGTACCTGATACGTTTTCGCTCAATGCTCGAGCTGGAACTTTAACCGCTCCAGTTTCATGATAAGTCGTTGTGTATGCACCTAAAGTAGATAATCCAATAACCAAATCATCATCTAATCGCTTTACCCCTTTCGCAGTGTCCCCTTCTAAAACGGCTAACATTCCCTGTCTTAACCTTGAAATACGATCAAAACATTTATATGCACTTCCAGATTTATCACAATCTTTTCTTATCTGCTCCGTTATTTCATTACCAGAAGCAACACAATATTGACCATTTGTAGCATCGCCTTCAAAGATCGTCCTCCCCCAATAATCTCTACTACATATCCCCCCATAGTCCTGCTCTATAGAACGTGTATCCATAGAACCTGAAATATCAAGCAAAAACATAATTGTAGTTGCTCCCTGTGAACTATTTCCAGGAACATAAATTTCCAAATCAGCTGCAAAACTAGGAATACTTGCACAAATTAAAGATGTAATTGCAGCAGCAATTGTGCCAACCTTAAATTGATTTAAACCTTTTTTAATTTGCACATTTTGCTTAAGTACATGTAGGTCAGATTTTTTCATTTCATTCTTTTTCATGATTCATTCCCCTATTACGATGTACGTACGGCTTTCATTGTATATTCCATCTCTTGAGTACTATATGGAACATGATTTAAAGATAAACAGTCAGTTACGGTTTGATTTTTAATAACACTATCAACAAAACTGGTATAATTTTTTAAACAATCATTGATATCGGATTTAGAGCTAGCACTTAAATTTGGCAGAATCGATGTCGCGGTAATCACTACCTTTTGAATACCCGTACTTTTTGAACTCTCTTTATCATCACCTTCTAGCATGTGTTCCCAATCTCGATTGTTTTCTGAGGCTCTGACCGTCACTTGCGTTAATACTGCATTACGACCACTCAAAAAGTCTGTTAGACGATCTAATTGGCAAAATCCATTTTTACCCATATCCGTGTTTTTAATCGTAGAACCATTCCAATAAACTACACTTGCTAAACGGCTTCCAGCAAAGTTGTCCTCTGTTGTACCTCGGACACAAAACACTAACTCTTTCCCTTTATTTTCAGGACGTAAGGTATAATTCAACATGCCGTCACCAATACGCATATTGGTAAATACCAGTTCATCATCCGTCTTATTTTCTAGAGTAAAAAATACTGAATCACTGGTCTGTTTTAACAACGCTTGAGCTTGTGCATTGGTTGAAATTTTTAAAGACGTAATACTGCCTCGAATCGCCCATGTGCTTACTAAAGTCAGCAAAACCAACATCACAAGTACAACGATGAGTACTGAGCCCTGTTGAGAACTTTTGAAATTCAGCTTATTCATATTCTCTCCTCACTCAACGCCAAAACCATTTCTAAGCGCAATCGTTTGAGTAACTACGCTGCGTAAATACAATGCATTAAGCTCATTTTCGGTTAACGTGGCATTTACATTTAAAACTTCATAGGGTTGATTTTTATCAAAAAATTTATTTGTTCCCGTAGAATCTGTTGAGCGAACAAGCAAGCCTATTTGAACTGAAACGATCTGTGGTTTTTGCCCAGTCAAATTTCGATAATCTTCAATATTCATATAGCTAAAACAATCAAGTTTTGAATCTGGTTCAATATTGCTTGTCACTGTATTACCATCGACTTGTTCTGTTTTTGTAATACTCGAACAACTTGTATTAGCACCATCATAAGCAATGCCTAAACGCACACTGAAGTGATCTACTCTAGGAATAATAATTTTTGCTTGACTTTCATCACTTTCAATAAGTGCAGGAAGTGATGTATTGGTTTTCGCTGTTGTTTCTGTATAACGAGCAGCTTTACATGCCAATGCAAGAGGATCATTTGGATCATTGCGATCAGTATCTTTCTTAACAAAATAACGTTCTACGACATAATCATTTGCTGTCAACTCTCGACCTTCGCAGTCAAATTGATTGGGCGTACTGACACGATATTGAATGACCAGTTGATCACTACTTTGCCCCTCTAGGTTTGACTCTCCTATAGAACCACGAGTTAACAAACCATCAGCAATAGTAAAATTATCTAAATTATTCGAAATATTATTGGCAGCTAAAACAATTCCGCCATATAAAACCTTATCATCGACATAAGGTTGCGATGAGTTTAGATTTGCCAATCGAACTGAATCAATCATTCCACCTAAACCAAACAATGCGGAGTTCTGTAAATTGATCATGCCTTGTTGTACAGTTGCACTTTTTTGACTGGTTAAAAATAACTGTAGCGCAATTGCACTTACTAAAAGCCCTAATACCAAAGCAATCATTAATTCAAGCAACGTAAAACCGAGTTGATTTGTTATAGATTTCATTTTAAAAAGCCTCCATAACAAGACATTTTGAGTTCACAATATATGCGCCCGTCGTTGTATCTATACACTCGCTAAGATCGTTGGCTGAAATTACAGTTTTTCCCCAAGCTACATAAATACAGTTCAATTCACTAGCCACACAATCATGAATAACGACCATTTGCCCATTATTGGTTGCCTTTGCTAAAACCTCACCTGCATCTTGTTTGGCAAAATTTTCTTCATTACATTTTGGTAAAGCCAAGGCTTTTGGAGAGGTAATTTTTGTTGTACCCATACAATTATTTACGGTAGATTTACTATTAATTGCCGTTTTATAATGACCCAAAGCCCCACGATTTATGCGCATACGCTCTGCAAGATCTCGCGCAGTACTCATGGCAACTGTTTGTTCAGTCGCTTCTTGAGCTGCATCTAAAGCCCGAAGTTGTAATGCCGCAAAACCTAAAACACCTAATGCAAGAATGACCAAAGCAACAAGAACTTCTACTAAGCCAACACCTTTTTGATTATGACGATCCATTAGCATGTTCCCTTATTCAAACCTTCAACAGTTCCATTTTGAGCAATGAGAATTGTTCGGCTTTCACCTAGTTTGGAGTGACATAAAGTAAAAGTTAAAGGCACAACTTCTTCTATTGTTTTTGGATTTATAGGTGGATCTACATCCATATCTGTTGTAGCGTTTTTATCATAATTTGGATTCGGTATCGTTTTGGTACGTTGTTTCGCACTCCCTAATCCAGAAAAAACGACATCAATTGGATCACTTATAAGCTTTATATCTGGATTTTTTGAGATCCAAGTAAAGCTTGTTGCGGTATTTGATGGACATTCCAATTCTTGTTTAGCATTTTTAGGACAGTCCAATTTGATTGTTATATTTTTGCGTAGTGATATTGCTTGACCTCGTGCCTCTCCTAAAACTAAAGCAAAGTCTTTTGCTAATGTATCTAGCTGTTTTTTTGAAACTAAATTACCAAAACTTGGTGCAGCCATCATTGCAATCACAGCAAATACCGCAATAGTGACCATCAACTCAATAAGCGTAAATCCCCTGATAAATCGCATGACATTGTCCAAATTACAAATTTATACACATACGATACTAATACTTTATTTTATCAAAAAAATAATATAAAGATAAAAGGGTGTTTTAATAGATAATCGGTATAAGTAAATGATTTAAAACAAGTTTAATTAAAATAAAGATAAAAAAATCACGTAAAAATTTAATTAGATAATACTTATCACATTATTATTATTTTTAACCAACTGGTCTAACTTAAAAGATTAAAAACACGACTGATCAAATAAAAAAACCTTCTAAATTAGAAGGTTTTTTATTTATAGAAGATTACTTTATTTATCTATCTTCCCATTGATTACTACAAGTTGTAGCTGGAACAGGATTACCTTTATTATCAATTGTTGCTGTGACATTGGCATTATCGTTATTTTTATACCAACATTTTACACCTGCTGAATTTAAAGAAATAGCTCCTGTACCTTTTTGTCTTCCTGTGGTTATTGGTCTTGCAACCAATAACCATGATTGTAGATTCGCCTGTGCATTAGTAAAAGCAACACCAGACATATCTGTTAAAGTTAATTGATAATATGGATTATTAAGAGGATATGTGGCGCCACCCAATTGAGTTAAATTAGCCCCAAAGAAACTATGATTCACCAACCGATAAGTTTCCAAATTTTGTGCAACATTCATAATATGGGTTTGCACATCTACCCTATTCCCTCTTTTAACATATTCTGAATAATTAGGAATCGCTATCGCAGCTAAAATAGCGACTACAGCGACTATAATCATCAGCTCCAATAATGTAAAACCAATTTGCTTACCAATCTTCACTTCCATCTGCTATTGCCCCACAATCTGTAAATGTTACTTTAGACGCCACCTTATTTTTACACCTAAGTCCATGATTATTAAATAAATATGTGAAATTTTTCACATCTTGTGGAACAGCTTTCATTACCCATGCAGAACCATCTGTGGCTAAATTGGTGGTCGCTGTTGCTTGAACAGTAATTGTATATTTAAGTGGATCTCCAACATTTATTGAAATAGGGGTATACAATCTGTAGCTAAAATTTCTAGATTTATAACGTTCCAAATCCTGGGCTATGCGTTGCATTTCCGCCTCAGCCAATGAAGCATTACTTCTGAGTATGTATTGCTGATAACTTGGGTAAGCAATTGCAGCAAGCACTGCAATCATAACGACCACAATCATCAACTCAATAAGTGTAAAACCATTTTTTAAATTCATTTTTCACCTATTTAGCATACCAATTCATTGGTTTTGTTTGGGCGATACATTTCCATTCGCCCGTACCTTGAAGATTATCTGCCAACTGTAAACCACCACAATTTCCATCTGAATCTTTTGGTGCAAATGTACTTCCTAAAATCCCCTGCCCAACAGGTGGGCTCACAGTCTCGCCAGAGACCTTATCTGAGTCTCGCCCTGGACGATAACCTGTTTTATTTTCTACAGTATTGTTAAGTGTTACATTCGTACCAGTTCCTGTTATACAGACACCAAATGGCAAACAATAATATTGACGGTAAGTTTCTCCAATAACTCGAACCTGACATGGATCTGGATTTGGATTAATAATTTCGCTTTCTGGATCATAAACTGTCGCGACCAAAGTGTTAGCTATCGCAATTAATGGTTCAAAAGCTTTAATCCCACCTAATTGTCGATAACTATTATTTGCTCTTTCTGTACCTTGCGAATTACTCGATAAAGAACGATACCAACCATAACGAGTTGCTGTCGTTACCGTAGCCACATAAGGAATGAGTTGATTCTTTAATGTAGAAAAATTACTATTTCGAACAACAACTTGAGGATTTTGTATAAGACTTGCTAAAGTCAAATCTTTAATCGCTAATGCATAATCAATTGCATAATTTGTATTTAAATCTTTTTTCAGAGCATCCGTATCCATAATGGCATAAATATTATTTGCCAATTGACCCGTTAATGCCGCAGGTACTGATGATGGACGTGCACGCCCTAAAGGTGCAACATCTAATGGTGAACTACGATCACCAGATGCAACCGTCATTAATACAAACCTTTTCCCTTGCTCACGATGCATGGTTAATGTAGGTGCTTCATAAAAACGTGGATTATTGCCATTCGTAATATTTGTACCTGCTGCATTTGTCGCTAAATTTGCAACTTTAACAACACGTACACCAAAACTTTCATTATTTGATGTTTTATTTTTATTATTTAAATCAACACGGAAAACTTGCCCTCCAAGATCTCCAAAATATAAATGATCTACTAAGCCATCAGCATCTGTATCTAATGTAGAGATATCACTTACAATACTATGTTTCATATCTGCATTATTTTTATCCGCATTCGTATTACTCACCCAGAATAAGCGGTCTCCTGTTTCGGCATCAACAACATAAACAGCATTACCTTTTGCCTCTGTTCTGTTTGAACATTGCGCTTGGAACGTAAGACTTTTTGATGCATCTGCTGTGTAATCTGTACCAAGTTTAAATCGTGGATCTTCATAACATGTGTCATAACCACCACTAATAAACATAACTCGCTTAATCACACCATTAATTCGAATATTCCCTAGTACCGGTTTCGACCAAGATTGCCCCATACGACTATATGCCGATTGATCAGCACTAATTCTAAATAAAAACTTCGGTGAAGTTTTTGTCGTAATATCTAGGCCGTAGTAACTACTACCACCCATACGTAAACCGCCATACACATACATTTTCTCAGCAACAATCTTTGTTACAGCGGTATCCCCTGAACCCACATGCTCATATTTATATGTTGGATCAGCGACCCAAGCCGCATCTGTGCCTGCTGCAACACCGACTGTAGATGTTTCATCCTTTTTCAAAGCCAAAGATTGTACAGGGTCAGATAAAATATCCGATGGAATAAATGCAAATTGTTCCGCTCCAGTATCTGCATCTACTAAATGTAGCCCCCCCCTCCATTGTTCCAAATAAGATTGATTGACTACGTGCAGACTGTAATTCACCATCACTATTTAACACCCCTGCATAAGTGACTTGCACGGGTAGTGAATGAGAAATCCCTCCTAAGCTATTCCATTCTTTTCCTTGTTCTTGCAAAGGCACAGTGGTTAAATCTGTTGGTAAAGCAGTATCATTTAAATCAATTTTAAAACCTAAATAGTTAAGTATTTTACGTTTTAATAAATTAGTAAATTTTGAGGTTACTGCATTTTCATTTAGATTTGTTATTGTCGTTGCTAAAGTAGAGTTTGCCACTTCTGGTAAACGCAATAAATTAGCCCCTTTAGATAATTGAGAGGTTAAATTATCATTCGTATCTAATTTAAAATTGGTATAAAGATTACGTACTTGAGTTGGTGCACTAACAATCGGCATTGGGATGTTTTTATAAGCACCACCTTTATAGACACTTCCTCCTTCATCAGCACCTACATTTCCCCAAAGATCATTAATCCCTGTATTAAACTTACCTTTATTATCTAATACTAATGAAGAGGTGGTGGATGTACCTTCAGCTAAAGCACCATTCACAATATCATATTTTTTTAAATTCCCAGCCCACAATACATCTGTGCTACCTGGTCTTGGCTGAAATGCTCGAACATAACCATACGATGTAACTCCCGTTGGATTTAAATCATCAATAGGTACAGACCAAGCACCTGTCGTTAATGGCTCAATTGTTCCTGTATCTAAATTATTTAAAGCAGCCAATACACTATTTGTAACATCTACAGCATCTTTTGCTTGGAAAAATCCACCATTACCAAAACCAGTCATACTATTCCGAAATATTGTATTTGGTTTTTCGGTTTTATCCTTATTATAGAATGAACAATCATCACCCTCTTTAGCTGAACCAAGCTGACATGCATTACGTGTGTCTACTGACAAACTCGCAGACATCGCTCCTTCAAACTCTTTACCGAAACCAACGAAAGCTGTCTGAATTGGGCGCTGCTTAGGGTTAGTTTCTGCATATAGGCTTCTTGCAAAAGCCCCCATACACTTCCAACCACTCCCCGAATGACTATTTGTTAAACTATTAGAGACATCACATGAAAAAGAGCTTTGATTTAATGCTTTTGCCATGATTGCATTTGAACGAGGATCAGTTGTATTATTTGGCTGCCCATCGGATAAAATATATACCCCCTGACCATCACAAGTTGCTGCTGTTTCTGGCAAAGGACTATTATACGCAGTCCCTCCAGTATTCTTACTCGTACTTATAGACTTTGCAAAACCAGAATCGCTAGGAGAACTAATACTATCATTCGTCCCTACGCTCTTTTGATAAAGCCTTTTGTTCCAAGTAGCATCACCATATTGTCTTAAATAAGTATATCCCGAAGGTACTGCTTGATACACATATGACCCCCAACTACTGAGGCATGTTTCACCATCTGCTCTATCACATAGCCTATAAGCAACATAAGAATTATTTGATGCTGAATACCAAGCTTCAATTAAAGGTTTATTTACAAAATTATATATAGGATTTGTTGTTGTTGTACCCAATAAATAAGCTGCTGCTTCAGCATAAGCATGTGAAGTTGGCGTTGACCATCCTGCAGACAACGCAGCAATTGCTTTTTTTAGATCCTTACGATGATCTGAGTTAATAGCACCTAAAGGTTTTGCTGGTACTTTAATAACTCCGGATACACTATCTTCCGCAGAGTAATAACCCAAGCCGATATAGGCTTTTTCCAATTTTGGATCTGCACTATTTAATAATGCAAACATACCGTCTTTTAATCGAGATAGTCGATCATAATATTTTCTTGGGTTATTAGGCTGTTCACAGTAAACCTGCGTATATGAGATATCAGGAAAAATACGATCTGTTTCTGTTCTAGTACTAAATTTAGTTTTTCCCGTACCTCCTACAGCGCTACAGGTATTGAAGGTAAAAATATCACCATAATCTGCAACAATTGCATTATTACCAAGATCATCAGCCACCATCCCCATACTACCCGAGCGGTCTAGCATCATAATTAATGTTTTTTGACCTGCTGTACCAGGACCTGCATAAATTTGTAAATCTGATGCTTGCAGTAAAGATGGTACTGTAACCAAGATGCTACTACTCATCATTACTTTTAATAGGTAACTTAGATATGTTTTTTTCATTTCCATTCTCCACCTTCCGGCTAGTGAGAAAATCTATTTAATTAAAATATGCTTTATTCAGGTTTAGAAACTTCGATGAGCGTATTTGCCAATACAAATTCTTGCGTTTGCGATACCACCGGAATTCCATAATCAGATATACAATCTTTTAAAGTTCGTAATGATGGATGTTCAGTATTATCATTTAATCTTGGTTTAGATGTACTTAAACACTCACTTTGGACTGTGCTTATCGAAGCAGTTGAATATGCAGGTAACATCGAAGTTGTAGTAATCCTTACACGTTGACTACCTGTAATTTGTGCACCTAAATGAGCTGCTCCACTTGCATTAGTTCCTTCGGGTAAGTATTCACCTTTCTCTGTCTCACCGGCACTCTCTGTAATCAATGAAATTGCAACTTGAGTCACAACACCTGTTCTTGCGCTCCCAAAATCGGCATTCAGATCACAAAAACTACTATTTGTACCAGAAATTAAACGCATAACATCACTTGTAATGGCTGTTCCCGTCGTACTATAGGGTGAGATTTGTGCAACATTATTAATAGGGGCAAAATTTTTCTGTGATTGTGGACGATAACAAAATATATATTCTCGATCGGGCAAACTATTATTAATCGCTAAACCCACTACATTATCCAAACGTCGCAATACCACAGGTGACTTATTACGAATAATATATAAAGGTAAATCTGATGACTGAGTAAGTAGCTGACGTACTTGACTATTGCTTGCAATTCGTAAACTTGTTATAGAATATTTTACTGCCAATGCACCGATTCCTGTGACTAAAAGTAAAATAATCATAATTGTAATCAGTGTCATACCTTTTTGTTGTGCTAATGATTGGGTAGTTCTCATAGTTTATCTCCCAAAGCATTACGCAAAGCTATTGTAGTGACATATACATTGCGTACAAATTTATTCGTTACACCTTTTGTAGTTGGTGTATTTAAAGTGACGGTTCTTCCGAAAATTTCATATGTCGATAGCGTAATGGGTGCTGTTCTCACTTCATTTTGTGATCGAATTAGCACTGCCATTTTAATCATTTCAATCGAAGGTACTTCCTGAGCAGGTTGTGCATTTCTTGCTGCTGCGGCTGCTGCTATATATTCATCTACTGTATAATAACGATAATTATTACCTGTACGTGCACCCAAGAGAAAACCAAAATAATCTACATTAGGAATAATAATTTCACCTATGTTAGTCGTCCCAAACCCTGTCAAAAACGTCGGGTTTGCATTTGGAATATCTAATGGAGTATTTGCTACACAGGCTAAACCTAAGCTTGTAATATTTGTATCATGATCCGTTTTATTATTCTCTTGACGTAAGAAGTATCTCTGTACAACTCTATCGCCTTTGCGAACATTCTCACCTACGCAATTTTGCATATCTGTTGGTGCAACAAATTGTATTGTTAATTGATCACTCGCAAGACTTACATTACTTAAACCACTAGATCTCGTGACAATTGTATTTGCAAAAGCAGTTGTCGCATTTGCATTACCTATAGCCAAATTAATATTGGTTTGTGTGGGCAAACCTGTTGTAAAAACAACTCCCCCTTTTACAGTTTGATCATTTAAGTTTCGATTTTCGACATTACCATAATTCGCCAACCTCACATGATTTGCTATATATTCGAGACCAAAAATTCCCCCATCCTGAACTTGTGCTACACTTTCTTGTAAACGAGAATTTTTCAAACTGTTTAAAAAAATAGCTAAACCAGCAGCTACAATTAATAAGCCTAGTGCAATAGCAACCATCAACTCAACTAATGTGAAACCTTTTTGTTTTTTAATTATCATTTTTAATAGCTCTCCATCATCAAGCAGTTTGAAGAAGCAACATAAACACCTGTATTACTCATACAGCTAGTCACATTTAAATTTGCTGCAGTTCCAGTCAGTGTCGTATCTTTCCAAACACTAAAAATACATAAACGTCTATCTGCAACAGGTGTATTTGTAGCAATTCCTGGACAAGTTGCTATACCTAAACTCAACCCCTGTATAGCCGCTTGTCGTGCTATGGCATAGGACTCAAAAGTTGAAAGTTGTGCAGGAGTACAAACCGTAGTATTGCAATTTACTGTCGCTGTCGGTTTTGAAGATGCCAAAAGATAAGTATTTACATCAGTCACATAATTTGCTTTAGCTGTATTATTTACACGAATACTTTCAGAGAGTGACTGCATTAAATGCACAGCTTGTGTTTTAAAAACAGAATCTTGAGAAGCTTCAATAGCTCTGACTTGTAAAGCAACAAAACCCAGAACTGCAATAACCAAAATAACCAAAGCAACTATTACTTCTATTAATCCAACACCTTTTTGTATTTGTAAATTCATCAACATGTCCCCTCAGCCAACGTAGTAATAGAGCCCATACGAGTAAGCTGTAAACGCCTAGAAATACCTAAATCTGCATGACAAATAGAAAAAGACATCGTGGTCTGATTAAAGTTTTTTACACCTCCAGTTGGCTCAAAAACAATATTCGTTACACTCCCACTTTCTAAAGAAACTTCGCTTATATTAGAATTCCAATTCAGTAAAGTAGCTGTATTAGCATCATTAGAATTGAGTTTTAACTCAACATCTTGTCGTATATTCACTGCCTGACTTCTTGCATCAGTTATTGCAAGTGAAAGCTCTCTAAAGGCTGTATCTAATTGTCGTTGCTTAATTGTATTCACAAAAGATGGCATAGCCAGTGCAGCAATAATCGCTAAAACAGCAAGCGTAACCATAAGCTCTATTAAGGTGAATCCCCTGTTTTTTTGCATTCTTCCTTCACCGACAAAACTTTATTATTATCTATATTTTATTAACAATTTATACAAAACCAATACATAGTAGACAAATGGCACAAAAAAACCGATAACTGCTTAACAATTATCGGCAATAAAGGTGAGTTAAATTCTAAGCCTGTGTAACTTGAATTCTTAATTCTTTAGGCAAACTAAACGTAATATTTTCTTCACGCCCATCTAGTTCTTGTGGTGCTTCTGCGCCCCAGTCCTGTAAACGTTGAATAACCTGCTTAATTAAAATTTCTGGTGCCGATGCGCCTGCCGTCACACCAATTTTCTCAATGCCAGCAAACCATTCTTTTTTTAATTCATCTGCATTGTCAACTAAATACGCATGTTTCCCCATACGTTGTGCCAACTCTCGTAAACGGTTAGAGTTGGATGAGTTTGGCGAACCCACCACAAGTACAACATCACATTGCTGTGCCAAATCTCGAACAGCATCTTGACGATTTTGTGTGGCATAACAAATATCGTCTTTCCGTGGCCCTTGAATATTGGGGAATTTTCCACGCAATGCGTCAATTACTTTTGCTGTATCGTCAATGGATAAAGTCGTTTGAGTAACAAATGCAACTTTATTCGGATTTTGTACTTGTAGAGACTCAACGTCTTCTTCATCTTCGACTAGGTAAATATGTCCACCTTTTTTAGTGTCATATTGTCCCATTGTCCCTTCAACCTCAGGATGTCCTTCATGACCAATCAGAATCGCTTCCGTACCTTCACGTGCGTACTTGGTCACTTCAATATGAACCTTGGTAACTAAGGGACAAGTTGCATCAAAGACTTTTAAGCCACGGCGCTCAGCTTCTTGTTGTACAGCCTTAGATACGCCATGTGCACTAAAAATAACAATATTATTATCAGGGACTTCATCAAGCTCATCAACAAAGATTGCGCCTCGCTGACGCAAATCATCCACGACAAATTTGTTATGTACCACTTCATGACGGACATAAATCGGCGGGTTAAAACATTCAAGTGCACGATTGACGATCGCAATTGCACGGTCTACACCTGCACAAAAACCACGTGGATTGGCCAATACAATTTTCATAACACCCTCAAGGCTCACTCAAAGTTTCAATAAAATTTATTCAGAAAATGACAAACAATATGCAAAAGCTATTTTGTTTGTGCGCACTCTACTCTAAAATAGAGAAGATATTTTATCATATCAGGAAAAATATCATGTCGGGTCTATTGTTTGTCGTTTCTGCTGCATCAGGAACAGGCAAAACATCTCTCGTGAAAGCCCTGCTTGAGCGTGTAAGTAATTTGCACGTTTCTGTTTCTCATACTACACGTGGTCAACGTGTGGGTGAACTCGAAGGCGTTCATTACCATTTCACCAGTAAAGAAATTTTTCTTGAGCAGGTCAATCAAGGCGGTTTCATTGAATATGCTGAAGTTTTTGGTAATTATTATGGTACGTCTCAAGCGACTGTACGAGAACAACTCACCAAAGGACATGATGTTTTACTTGAAATTGATTGGCAAGGCGCTGAGCAAGTTCGTAAACTTTTTCCTGAATCAAAACAAATTTTTATTCTTCCTCCCACTCAATTTGATTTACGTCAACGCTTGTCAAATCGTGGCACAGACTCGGTAGAAGTGATTGAACATCGCTTAAGCTGCGCCGTAGAAGATATGCAACAATATGTCAATTTTGATTATATTATTATCAATGATGACTTTAATAAAGCACTGCATGACCTTGAATCTGTGATCAATGCCAATCGCCTTAAACTCAGTCAACAAGCAAATCGTCATCAAGCTTTAATTGAGAAATTAATTACACCTGAACCTAAATGAGTGTGTGATTAAACTTGAGTATAAAGTTAAAGCATTTTATACTTAACAGTCTATTTAAAAATTTACATTCATACGAGAACTCTTATGGCACGCGTAACCGTTGAAGATTGTTTAGACCATGTAGACAACCGCTTTGAGCTTGTACTAGTGGCAAGCAAACGCGCGCGTCAATTGGCACGTCAAGGCATTGAACCAACTTTAGAGTGGGACAATGACAAACCGACTGTTGTTGCTTTACGTGAAATTGCAGCAGGACATGTAACCAAAGACATTTTGAAACAACGTGATCAAGACTATCAAACCTCAAGTCTTGACCTTGCACTTTCAGTGAATAATTTAAACTTAGAAGGCTTTTCTTTCCAATAAGTTGAGCTTTCTAAAAAAGCCTAGTATTTACTAGGCTTTTTTATTGCAATTTATTTAGATAAGTAATCGACAAAATTCAAAATATTTGTTAAAAAAAATAAAGGTTTTTATTTTTTAAAATTGACAACTCACTCAATATGCTTTTCATTAAAGCATTGACGAAATATCCCTTGATTTTGTAATACGGAAATAGGTGTTCTATGCCAGGCCAAGTGGTCAGCCAAGCCAAGCAACAGCTCAATATTATTATCGACGCTTATTTAAAACCAAGCGAAGTCGAGCAAGTGCTTACGGCATGCGATTATGCAGACATCGCACATGATGGTGTGACTCGCAAAAGTGGTGAACCCTATATTCTTCATCCGATTGCGGTCAGTTGTATTTTGGCACACATGCGCATGGATGCAGAGACATTAATGGCAGCACTCTTACATGACGTCATTGAAGATACAGATTTTAGCAAAGAGGATATTGCAGAAAAATTTGGTCGTGTTGTTGCTGAACTCGTAGATGGTGTGACCAAACTCAGCCATTCAAGTGATAAAGAATACAATAAAGCAGCTTCTTTCCGAAAAATATTGCAAGCCACCTTACAAGACCCACGTGTCATTATTATTAAATTAGCAGACCGTTATCATAATATGACGACGTTAGGTTCATTACGCCCAGATAAACGTGCACGTATTGCTCAAGAAACTTTTGATGTATTTGTACCCATGGCACGTCTTGTTGGTATGAATGAGATGGCGGATAACTTAGAACATTTATGCTATCAAAATCTTGACCTTGACATGTATAATGATGTACAAGCATCACTCCTTACAACTAAGCCTGAACGCTGTAAATATCAAACCACATGGGAACAAAATCTAGCAGACTTACTGCATACCTATAGCATTCAAGGTCGTATCAAAAAGAAAAATAATAATATTGAATTACTTCGTCACTTTGTTAAAAATGAAATTGATTTACAAGAGCTAACACATAGTCATGCCTTTGAAATTATTTTACAAAGTATTGCCGATTGTGACCGCTTGGTTGAAGCATTACGTGAAAATTTCCAAGTATTACATTACGAAGATCATATTCGTTATCCACTCCCAGGTGGAAATCAGTCCTTAATGCTACGCTTAAAAGGTGAAAAAACCACCTTATCACTGACCATTCAAACGGAGCTCATGCGTAAAGCTGCTCGTTTCGGCGTCGTGTTAGGCGAAAATGCACCGCAAGCGTGTCGTTCAGCCATCCAAGCTTCCATGAAAAATTTAAATATTCTGGTGGATGGGGATTGTGCCAAAACAACGTTTAACGACTTATTAGATTATTTACACCAAGAAAAAATTTGGGTGTACACGCCACATGGTCAACTGCATGAACTACCACAAGGTGCAACAGCAGTCGACTTCGCCTATTCTGCCAGTTTGTTTTTAGGCAACCATGCCGTAGGTGCAAAAATTAATGGTGAGATTAAACCACTTTCTACACCACTACAAAGCGGTCAAGTCATTGAAGTCATCACCGATGTATTAGCAACACCTAATCCAGATTGGCTTAGTTTTATCAATACACAAAAAGCACGCCGTGCAATTCAACATATTTTAAAAGATCAAGATATTGAAGAACAACGTCTTGTCGGTCAGCAAGCACTAAATCGCGCATTAAAACTATTTAATCTTTCTGTTAAAGATCTCGCTGAGTCTGATTGGATCGATTTATTACAATGGCGACATGTCAGTAGTAAAGAAGCCCTATATGAGCAAATTGCAGTGGGCGACTTACTGCCACAACTGGTGGCCAACCATCTCTTTGCCCAAGATCAAGAAGATAACGCCGCGTCTGAGCGCCTCATTCAAGGCACGGAAGGTGTCGATGTTAAATATGCACATTGCTGCAATCCTGTACTCGGCGACCCAATTCAAGGGCATATTTCACGCCGTGGTTTGATTGTGCATCGTTCACGTTGTCATAACCTACTGCACGAGCAACATTTACATCCTGAAAATATCATGCCATTGCACTGGAATTCTGAAACCGAAGATGATATCAACTTTAGCGCTTATTTAAGTATAGATTTAATTTTAAATGACGAACAAATTTCAGAATTGATTTATTTATGTCGAAAACTCAAAACTGGCGTTGAATCTGTACAAAGTCGAGATGAAAAAACTTTTGTCAATATTGTTGTTAAAGACCGCAAACAAATTGCACAAATTATTCGTGAAATTCGAATGTTGTTTGGTTTCCCACGGGTCACACGTTTAGCCATGCCGCTCGCAAGCCCACAAGTTTCTAAAGCGTGTTAATCAGATAAACCGATATACCTTTCGAGAATATCATTCATCCGATATGATGGATTGAATTGAAAAATAGGAGAAATTGATGTCCCGCCAAGTGATTCATACTGAAAATGCCCCTGCTGCGATCGGTACTTACTCTCAAGCCATTCTTGTTGGCAACACACTTTATCTCTCAGGTCAAATTGGTTTAGATCCATACAGCATGGAACTCGTAGAAGGTATTGAAGCACAAATTCGCCGTGTATTTGATAACTTAAAAGCCGTTTGTGAAGCTGCGGGCGGTTCTCTTGCAGACATCGCAAAACTCAATATTTTCTTAACTGATTTGTCTCATTTCCAATTGGTCAATCAAATTATGGGTGAATATTTTGCACAACCTTATCCAGCACGTGCTGCACTCGGTGTTGCAAGCCTGCCTAAAAATGCTTTGGTTGAGATGGACGGCATTGTGATTATTGAGAAATAATTTATAGAAATATCAAAAATTTAAATCCCAATTAAAATACCACCGATCAAGTGGTATTTTTTTATCCAAAAACTCAATGAACAAAATATCGATATTTAAATGAATTTCATTGACAAACGATAATAATTATCAATAATATCAATTATCGCATTTAAAGCTGTGGTTGATTCTCATGTACGTTTGCTTATGTCGTGGTATTACCGATCAAGATATTAAAGATGCCATGGCAAATGGTGCTGAAAGCTATCGTGAAGTTCGTGAATTATTGGACTTAGGGACATGCTGTGGGCGTTGTGCACCTGAAGCAAAAAGTATTATTAATGAAGAATTAGCCTTAATTGCTGCACGAATTTCTGTCGCTGCTTAACCGCGTTTTGATATTTAAATAACCATAATAATCCCTCTATGATCATCTTCCTCCCCCGCTTCGACTCAAAGCGGGTTTCTTTTTAATTTTTTTTGATCTTATTTTAAATATAAATCTAACCATTTGTATAACCTTTAAAGCTGAGTAAAATCTTCATCTTCCATGATTTTGATTGCGATTTTCATTTGCTGTTCTATAAAGGGCTCGAAACTGTGTGCAATTTTGATTACTATAAAACAATGGATTGCCTTAAAAATATTTTGAGGCACAGATTTAAAATGGAGCATTCACCATGAAAGGCAATCGTGACGTTATCAACCAACTGAATCAAGTGCTTTATCACCATTTAACCGCAATTAACCAATACTTTTTACATTCGCGTATGTTTAATGATTGGGGCATTGAGCAATTAGGTTCAGCAGAATATAAAGAATCTATTCGCCAAATGAAACATGCAGACAAAGTCATTGAACGCATTTTATTTTTGGAAGGTTTACCTAATTTGCAACATTTGGGTAAATTGTACATCGGGCAACATACACTAGAAGTACTGAATTGCGACATTCGCAAAGTCAAAGAAAATATTGAAGCACTACAAAAAACTGTCGCGCTTGCTGAAGAACATCTTGACTATGTGACACGCGATTTAGTCCAAGAAATTCTAGAGAAAGAAGAAGAATATTGGGATTGGCTGACCACCCAAATTGATCTCAGCGACAATGTGGGTATCGAAAATTATATTCAAAGCCAACTCTAAGCATGAGCTAAAATAAAAAACCCTTTGTATATACAAAGGGTTTTTTTATGACTATTTTTCAGCTTTTGGCAATAAATCCTGATAACTGTGCTTATCTCCATGCAATTGAGCCAAAATCCAAAGTTGATGTTCTGCTTCAGATTTTTTACCATTAAATGCAAGTACTTGTGCATATTTTAATAGGTCATATTTAGAAGCCAAATTTGCCACCATACGATCAATATGTTGCAACTGCTCATCCGACATTTTGGTCAATGGATCTAAACCAATCCACCAGACCCGCTCCTCAAACTGTGATAACAACCAAATCGGTTGATCCATCACGGCTTGCTGTGCAGCTGTCAGGGGCTTTTTAAGATTGATAAATACGCTCTGCTGACGATATAACAGATAATCTCGATACACTACAGCGCATAACGAAAGCCCGATTAATACCAAGCTTAACGTAACGGCAGGTTTTAAATTTTTACTTGGTAAATATGGATATTGTGCTTGAATAATGCCCAATAAAAAACCCATTGGTAATAAGAAATAAGCATAATGAATTGGATATTCTAAAAAAGCGTGAATTAAAATTGCACAAACCATCAAGGTTGCAACCAAAGAAATCGGCTCTTTAATGCCTTTATTTAACCAATACAACCAACCAGCAACATATAAAATAATTAAAATACCTAAGGGAATACCATTCCAAATCAGTAAATCCAAAACAACATTATGTGCAGTTTTATACCATTCATGTGACGGATAAAGATCAAATGCAGCAATCTGTGCCATGCCTGTTTGATTCCAACCATAACCAAACCAAGGCTGTTGCTGAATTGCCACCCACGCTTGTGACCACATATCAAGTCGTAAATAACCTGAAGATGCACGCTCGACAGCAGTTGCAGTATCCACAACTGTTTGCTGTGAAACAGTACTGATTAAAGCATTGAAATAAGGCAATAAACCAATTGCAGCAACAAAGATGCCGACCCAAAGCAATAATTTTGTAAAACTGAAACGTTTCGGCTGATTAAATTGTTTAATTGCTAAATAAATAAGAACAAATAAACACACCACCCAAGAGGTCCGAGACTGTGTTAATGCAATCGTGAAGACTAAAATCAATGTAGATGGAATCAAAACGATATTTGAAATCAAGCGCTTTTCATAAAAATATAAACAGGCGAAAACTCCCATCGTTAAAAAAGTCGCTAAGTTGTTGGGCTGGGCAAAGTTGGCATAAGGACGGTTTCCTTTAAGGAAATTCATCAATGGCGCAAAATATGAATTGATACCCAACCACTGACAAATTGCGATTACACTTGAAAGTAGCGCTACAATTAAAATCACAATACTCAACGCTATAAATGTTTTTTCTCGATGAAACTTGTCTAGTGATAAGTTATAACCAACGACAACCATCAGCCAAAACATCAATAGATATGCTGTACATAGTACAGCATTACTAAAATACAGAATGTGCCCAAAACCATATTGAATAAAGGGAATGAATAAAATCGGAAGTGCTAAAAGTTGTGGCTTTGGAATTTTTAGATCCTTTTTCAAAAACATACACAGTAACGTGATGCCTGATAAAAAAGTCAAAACTTCACTACCAAACGTTGTCCATGGCAGTTTATGAAAAGGCAAGAGATATGCCAGTGCTAAAAATAGCGTGGAGAGTATAGGTAAAATTGCTTTCATTGAACAATGCGCAAAAAAAAACTGAGTGAATTATACACTCAGTTTGAGATCATCTTTAAAACAATGTAATCTATAAGGATGTAAAAAATTATCCTTTGATTTTTAGGAAATATTTATATTTCTCACCTTAAGAAAAATATTTTTGAAAAATTAATGTACTAAATCACTCGTGCTCGACGTATATTCTTTTGGGTTAACTATGAATCACAAAAAAACTCTTTTAGTTTTAGCTTCAACATACCCTCGTTGGGCTCATGATCATGAACCTAGATTTATACATGAACTCTGTAAAAGATTAACGACTGAATTTAACGTTATTGCCCTAGTACCAGATTCAGAAGATTCAGACCCTAATGGATTTTTAGATAATGTTCAAGTTATTCGCTACAAATACGCTCCAAAGCATCTGCAATCCCTTGTTAATAATGGTGGAATTGTTAATAATTTAAAGGCATATTGGTGGAAATGGCTGTTAGTACCAAGTTTTATTTTAAGCCAATATTTAGCAGTCAAAAAAGTTTTATCTGAAAATAAAATTGATCTAATTCACGCACATTGGTTAATACCGCAAGGTTGGATTGCATGTGTACTTGCTAAAAAATTTAATATTCCATTCATTGTTACATCACATGGAGGAGATTTATTTGGATTACAAGGAAATACTGTAACTAAATTAAAAAGAAAAGTTGCACAAGAAGCAAAAGCAATGACTGTTGTAAGTCAAGCAATGCAAGGATATTTAAAGCAAATAGATATTCAACCTAAATTATTACAAGTCATTCCAATGGGTATTGATTTACAGCATCATTTTATACCTAACCCATTAGTTACAAGACAACAAAACGAATTACTTTTTGTGGGAAGATTAGTACCTAAGAAAGGATTAAACTATCTACTAAAAGCACTCTGCATACTTATAAAAAAACAACCTCAATTATGCTTAAAAATTGCAGGATTTGGTCCAGAAGAGTCCTCATTAAAAGAGCAAGTTAGACAATTAAATCTTGAAAATAATGTCATTTTTTTAGGTGCACTGACTCAAGACAAATTACCCGAACTTTATCAAAAAGCAACTCTCTTTGTTGCCCCTTTCGTACGTGCAGACAATGGAGATCAAGAGGGGCTACCCGTTGCGCTTATGGAAGCCATTGGATGTGGTTGCCCTGCAATCGTAGGTCATGTCGCAGGTATTGAAGATTTACTTGGTGATGATATAAAGCAAATCGCTGTTAATCCCCATCACCCACAAGAGTTAGCTTCAGCTATTTTTGATGCCTTACAAAACCCTAGTATTACAAATGAAAGAGCAATGCGTATTCGACAAAATGTAGTAAATCTTATTGACTGGGAAAGCATTTCAAAAAAATATGCAAATATTTTAAACTATTGTATCAATGACTCTTTTATCAACAATAAATAGTTATTTCACAATAAGATTAACTCTTAAGTGAAAGAATAAAAGGCTCTATACGTTTAATAATGTCACTCCAATTCTCAACTTCAATATGTGAATAATGAGGATCTTGTAGCTGTTGTTTTAATTTAGATGCAAGATCATGGGCATTTTCTGCCTCAAATAATGCTTGTGGTATATTTTTGAATAAATAACTCATTTCACCAATATCGGCAACCACCACTGGTAAATTACAAGCAAGCATTTCATACGCTTTTTGCGGGAAGCAATAGCGTCCAAAAGGTGTATCTAAAATCGAAATAATACCTACATCTAATGCTTGAAAAAATGTTGCGACTTTTGAATGAGTTAAAGAACCTAAATATATAACTCGCTCTCCTTGTGGTGGTGGGTAATCTGGCTCGTATGGACCTGCTATCACTAAATATACATTTGGTATTTCTTTTTCAAGTATTTTCCAAGCTTGGTAAATAACCTCCACACCTTTATCACGATACAAACCACCAGCAGTACCGATATATAATTTATTTATACTGAGTTGCAGTTCTTCTCTGGATTTAATTTTATCTCCTTTTCTAAAAATGCAAGTATCTACAGAACTTGGCATTGAAATCACTTTACCTTTTGCATTGTATTCATTTTGAACTAAATCAGCTAAAGGCTGGCTTGTCGTCAAAACCAATTGGGCCTGACAAACAGCCTTGCGCAGTAATTGCTTCATACCCAAAATACGAGCTTGCCCAAAACCTTCAAAATTATCATAAAGATCAGCGACAAAAGGAATATTTAGTTTTTTAGCACACCATGCTCCCCAAACAATATGTGGAATGTCTGAAGCGGCGATAATAATATCAGGTTGAAATTGTTTTAATTTCTGTAAAAGAAAAAATGGATAAATCAGTACTCCAACCTTCTTTATCCCTCTATAACTTTTTGAATGCCAAGCTAATGATTTTGAATCATTAGACTCACTCCAATTCCCTTCATCGTGGGACTGATAGCTTAAACAGGCTTTGTTGCACAAACCTATCTGTAAAGGCTTTTTCAGCGATATAATTTTCAAATGAAGAAGCCTACACACAAAA